>NZ_OZ252047.1:0-85000 GCF_965247905.1 Candidatus Spongiihabitans sp.
GTCTGTATCACAGCCGGAATTCCGTTGGGCATATTGATGGCGCGCTCCGACCGCGCGCAGGCCGTGGTCACGCCGGTGCTGGATGTGATGCAGACCATCCCGGCCTTCGTCTATCTCATTCCGGTGGTGATGCTGCTCGGCATCGGCAAGGTGCCGGGCCTGATCGCGGTGTGCATTTACGCCCTTCCGCCCATCGTCCGCCTAACCAATCTCGGCATCCGGCTGGTGGAAAAGGAGGCGCTGGAGGCGGCCGATGCGTTCGGCGCGAATTATCGGCAACGCCTGTTCGGCGTGCAGATTCCGCTGGCGTTGCCGAATATCTTCGCCGGCGTCAACCAGACCATCATGATGGCGTTGGCCATGGTGGTGATCGCCTCCATGATCGGGGTGGCTGGATTGGGGGTGCCGGTGCTGCGTTCGATTTCCAATCAATATCTCGCACTCGGCTTGATGAACGGACTGGCGATTGTCGCGCTGGCGATCATCTTCGATCGCATCTCCCAGGAATACGGCGATCGTTTGCAGAAGCATCGCAAAGGCATTCATCATGACTGATGCGCCAAGTATCGAAACCAGCGCCGAAACAAAAATAAAAATCGAAAATCTGCACAAGATTTTCGGCGCGCGGCCGCAATCGGTGCTGGCGCAAGTTGAGCAGGGCATGTCAAAACAGGAACTGCTCGAGCAGCACAACCATGTGCTCGGCTTGAAAGACATCAACATCGACGTGCCGGCGCGCGCCATCTCGGTCATCATGGGGCTGTCCGGCTCCGGCAAATCCACCCTGATTCGCCACATCAATCGCCTGATCGAGCCGACTTCGGGCAAGATCGTCATCGATGGCCAGGATGTGCTGGCGATGAGCAAGGGGGAGTTGATCGAATTTCGCCGTCATCAGGCCTCCATGGTATTCCAGAAATTCGGGTTGCATGTGCATAAAACCGTTGCCGAAAACATCGCCTATGGCTTGGTCATCCAAGGCACGCCCCTGGCGCAGGCGAAGGAGCAAAGCAGGCACTGGGTCGAGCGCGTCGGCTTGTCGGGTTTCGAAGAGCATTATCCATCGCAGTTGTCGGGCGGCATGCAGCAGCGCGTCGGCTTGGCGCGCGCGCTGGCGACCGACGCGCAAATTCTGCTGATGGACGAGGCGTTTTCCGCCCTCGACCCGCTGATTCGGGCGGATATGCAGGGCGTGTTGCTGGGGCTGCAGGCGGAGTTGCACAAGACCATTGTGTTCATCACCCACGACTTGGACGAGGCCTTGCGGATGGGCGACCGCATTGTCATTTTGCGCGACGGCGCGGTGATTCAGCAAGGCGACCCGCAGGAGATTATTCTGCATCCGGCGGATGACTATATTTTCGATTTCGTCAAGGACATCAATCGCGCGCGCGTGATCGCGGTTAAATCGGTGATGACCGCCAACCAGTCGGTTGCGGGACCGAACTTGCGCGACGATATGGTGTTGGAGGAGGCGTTGCAGCAAGTGGCCTGCGCCGATGCCCGCGCCGGCAATGTTGTGGATGCCGAAGGCGCCGTGCTCGGCAGCATTCACATCGATCAAATCATCGCCGGCATCGCCCGCCCCAAGGTCGATAGAGGCGGGGTAGACGGCAATGGGGAAACCCGATACCAATAACTGACGGCGGCGGCTTCGCCTCTTTGAAAACCACCTCATCGTTATCCACGGTGACGGTAATCACATCGCCCGCCGCATCATGAATTAAGGGGACACAACACTTAATTAACCCTGTTACAACAAGCAAATGGCAAGATTAGCAAGAGGGCATTGCCTAGATACCCACATCATATTACCCAGCGTGGCAATCGCAAACAGGATGTGTTTTTCAACGAAGGCGATTACCGGTATTATCTACAGCTAGTAAAGCATAACTGCGATAAAGAAAATGTAGATATTTGGGCATATTGCCTAATGACCAATCATGTGCATTTGATTGTCAAACCTAATGAAGATTCTATTTTATCCAAGGCAATCGGTGAAACTCATAAGCAATACACCAGAATGGTTAATACTAGAGAGCGCTTGGAGTGGTTACTTATGGCAAGGCAGGTATGCTTCGTTTCCGATGGATGAGGCTCATTTGTTGAGGGCTGCTGCGTATGTTGAGCTTAATCCTGTGCAAGCAGGAATGGTTAAAAGTGCTTGGGATTATCAATACAGCAGTGTGCATGCACACCTTTCAGGCAAGGATGAACTTGATATCATAAAACCAGATCAACTGCTTGGGTTGGTTGATGATTGGAAGTTGTATTTGCAAGAGGCGCAACAAAGTGATGTTGATACCATACAAAAACATACTCGTACTGGAAGACCTATGGGTAGCAATGAGTTTATCAAAATCGCAGAAAAAACCCTCGGGAGAATACTAACAAAGAAAAAGACTGGGCCAAAAGCAAAGAAATCTGATAATTAAGTGTTGTGTCCCCTTAATTCTAATTCTATGATTTTCACATCTGCAATTACTTGTTTTATAAAAGCATCGTCAATGGTCATAATTTTTTCCAAATCCTGTAAAAACACCTGAAATTTTCGTTTCCCCAATTCAAATCGCAAGACTTCCAATACAAATATATTTTGCTGAACATCATAATTTATATCTTGCCTGTACTGATTTTCAAACCACCATAATTTAACGTCTTTTAAAATGTTTAATATCAAATGTATTAATGACTGTGTTCTATAGTTACTAATTTTAATTTTAAAAAAAATGTCACTTTTAATTTTATTGTAAAATTTTAATTCATCCTTGTATTTTATTTTGTCTTGCCAATTTTCCTGACTTAAAATATTTTCCAATAATCTGTAAAAAATCATTCCTTTTATATCCGCCTTTAATTTATCTTTATTTACAACTAATGATGTCTTCAGCAATGTTCTATCGTGTTTAAGTGGCAATACTATTTCATAAAGTTCTCTTTTAAATATATTCTTGTTTATAATTGACCAATTAAAATCGCTTCTTCTATTGTATTCTGTTGTCGGCGTGTAATTTGGCGTTGTTAATAATTCAGGATTGAAAATTATTGTATTCCCACCGCGAAAGATTGATTTTTTTGTGATTGTTCCAATTGTTTCAGGTGCATAAGTCAGTTTTCTAAAAACATTTACTCCACCTGATAATAATGATGTTTGTTTCAGAAAATTTTTAAAAGCGACACAATTTGTCACTTCTCTGGCTTGCCAATAATATGGATATTCAAGGTGTTGGAAATTCTTGTTTGAAAGGTCGTAATAAAATTCGTCTCGTTCAATATTACCTTGTTGCAATTTATTCAATTGAAAATTTTCTTCTGGATGGCAATTTACAAAACAGGTCAAGTTGTAATAAAAGTCAATCAGTTGAGTCCTTAAAGTGCTTAAAAACGGCAATGGTGGCGCATCTGAATTTTGTCCAAACAGTGCATCAATTCCTTTGTCTGATTGTTCGGATATGACGTTAAAATAATCAGGCATTACCGTTCCATTTTGAGTGTGATATTTGAACAAACGATCATCATCTATTATCCACGAGATATAATTTTTTCCAAATAATTTCTTACCTTTTTCATATACTGTTTTTTGTAAAGAACTTCTGTTCTCTGAAATTGGGCGTCCATTTGACAGGTTGTTAATTAGTTCAATTTTTAGTTTTTTTTCGGAAACAAAATAATTTATAATTGGTCTTATTTTGTATTCATTATCTGTATTCTCCAAAACCAGAAACAGATAATCATTCAGTACTTTTCCGTGCTTGTTGTAGAGTTTTAAAAAAGATTTGAATAATTTTGTCAGATTTTCCGCATTATCTGAAATTGCGCCAATTATTAAATTGAAAGATTTTCCTGTTTTCTTTTTTCTCGATTGCGCGCTTGGCGTTACCTTGTTCTGTTTGTCATAAAGATTGTAATTGAACAGTTTATTGGCTCGGGTCAGTGATTTTTCTTGTAGAGATTCTGAAAATTGATGCAAATATTTGCGGTAAAAAGCATCTAAACCTTGTATTTTATTGTGTCGATTAGTGGTCACACGATTTGCAGAAATGGCGTAATGTTTAACTAAAATTTCATCGATAAACTTGATTTTGTTTGATGGTCGTATATTTTCGTGTTGAATTAGTCTAATGGCTAAATCTCTGTCCGTTGCGCTTTTTAAGCTCTCATCAAAACCCCCAATAGTCCAAAAAGTTTTAAGTTCAATAAAGAGATTACTAGCTTGTAATCCAGTGTTGCTAATAAAAAAGTCGTCTTTTGTGAAGGTTTCTTTATTCGCTTGAATTTTAATTTTCCTTTTATATTCAATTCTCAAAAAACCTGCTACCGAAGCGATTGTTTTAATATTTTTTGTTTTCCCGTCAATTATCTTTTGCTCCGACTTTATTACGCTGTTGTAAAGTGTTTCTAAATAATTACTTTCCCATTCATCATCATCGTCAAGAAATGCAAGAAAATAATTTCTATTTGAATACTGTAACGCCTTAAAAGCACCTGTGTTCCATGCACCGGTGCCAGAATATCCTTTGGTTCGTGTGTTTTTAATTAAAGTTGTATGAAAAAAATTATCAAATTTAATGTCATAAGTTTCTCTTTGTTGTTTAAAAGGTTCGAATTTTGATTTTAATATTTTTTCTCTTAAAGTTTTAATTACCTTCTTGATTTCACTATATTCATCTGAAAATAACTCATTATCTTTTATTGGATTATCATCAACGATATAAATTTGGTGCGGATTTATATTAGTTTGCTCATATACAGATTTCAAAGAACGTTCTAATAATAGATTTGTTCTTGAGAGACTTGTTGCAATTATTACAATGACAGGGTCGGTGTTTTGCAATTTATTCATTTTTAATTGCGTTCAAGAATAAAAATCATAAAGTCGGAGTTTTTAATACCGTTTGTTTGAATTATATCGCTGGTCTGGATAATCTCTGTTACATCAAGCTGGTATCGGTCAAAAAGATTTTCATAAAATGACAGGGGTCTATGAATATCAAACCGACATCTTCCTGATGAATATATCTTTTTACTAAATTTTGTCTCATTTTTGTAGTTGAAATTATCCGGCAAAATCCGTTTTTGTAATGTAGAACAAGTTTGATATGTATATAACGGATTGCAAACAACCATAACAATATATTTATCTGTCAGCGCTATTATATCGTCCATTATTTTATCGATTATTTCCAATCGTTCTTGTTTCGTTTCAGCCAAAGGATGGCACAAAACCAATGAGCACAATACGCTATCAAATTTTGTTTTTTCTGCGATTGCATTTTGTGTTTCCGCGTAATCCAAAACGTCAATATTTTGATAATACTTTTTTTTATATTGTTTTATAACTTCTTTGTCAGGTTCATAGGCGGTAACAGATAAACCAATTTCTTTTAACAACTTTGACATGTCGCCATGCCCTGAACCATAGTCAAAAACACTTTTTACCTTGATGTGTTGTTGAAAAATATCTTTTATTACTGGATTTAATATGTCTTTTTTGCCAACAGTTGTAATTTCTTTATAGAAATCATCAAATTCTTGTTTTAATTTATTTTCTGAAAAACCAAACTCTGGCATTAAAGAAAAATCAGCAATTTCATTGACAGGCGATAGATACTTCTTGAAATCTTGTGGAGCTGATAATTTACCTTGTAATTTATAGGTTACAAATGCTCTTCGGCACATACTTTCAAACAAGTAATTTGATATTGGTAAAAAACTTTTTCCTATATCAATAACCAGCAGGTCGCCTTTTTTGGTTACCCTTAAATTTTGTGGTTTAAAATCAGTCAAGGTCCATTTTATTTTACGAAATTGTTTTAGCAGTTTAATGAACTTGTCGATATGCACATTTGTGTTTTCTACAAATTCACTGGTTTCTTCATATTTATATTTTAGTAAAATATTATTGTCTGAAAGATAAACCTCAAATTTTGGAATGGCCGTAATTTCATTTTCAGACCGCAATGTTTCTGAAAGGGACAAAAGCGTCCAATACAATTCTAATTTTTGCTGTGGCTTGCGAATTATTTTGTAAACATTGTATTTATCAAAAAACACAAACCCTTCACTTCCCTTACCCAAAAATGACAGTTCACTTTTTATTGCAAAATGACCTTTAACAATTTCTTTTGCCTTGTTTGAGCCGCTATCCAAAGAAACACCTCTTTATTCACGCACCTTTCCAAAAACCAACTCATCGCTATCAACAGTAACGGTAATCACATCGCCAGCCAGATAACGCCCGCTCAAAATTTCATGCGCCAGCTTGTTCTCAAGCTGCGTTTGAATCACGCGCTTCAACGGACGCGCACCATAAACCGGATCAAAACCAATCTCTGCCAGTTTATCCAACGCTTCAACTGAAACCTCCAGTTTCATATCCCGTTGTTCGAGTCGGTCGGCGAGATACTGAATCTGGATCTTGGCAATTGCCCTGAGTTGTTCTGGTTGCAGTGGGTGAAATACCACCATATCATCGACGCGGTTGAGGAATTCCGGGCGAAAGTGCGTTGCCGCAATTTCCAATACCGCGATCTTCATTGCCTCGTAATCCCCCTCGTAATCCCCCTCGTAATCATCTTGGGCGCTCATCTCCTGAATCATCTGCGAGCCCAGATTGGAGGTCATGACAATGATCGTGTTCTTGAAATCCACGGTGCGACCCTGGCCATCGGTTAATCGGCCATCGTCCAGAACTTGTAACATGACATTGAATACATCGGCATGCGCTTTTTCCACCTCGTCCAGCAAGATCACGCAGTAAGGCCGCCGTCTCACCAATTCAGTTAAATAACCCCCTTGCTCATAGCCGACGTATCCTGGCGGCGCGCCAATCAAGCGCGCCACCGAATGTTTTTCCATAAACTCCGACATGTCGATTCGCACCAACGCGTCCTCGCTGTCAAACATGAATTCCGCCAGGGCTTTGGTGAGTTCGGTCTTGCCCACCCCGGTCGGGCCAAGGAACAAGAACGAACCATAGGGCCTGTTCGGGTCGGAAAGACCGGCTCTGGAACGCCGGATCGCGTTTGCCACGGCGTTGATTGCTTCATCCTGGCCGATGACTCGCTCATGTAAGTTCTCCTCCATCCGCAGCAGTTTTTCCTTTTCGCCTTCCAGCATCTTCGATACTGGAATGCCAGTCCATTTGGCGACCACTTCGGCGATTTCGTCTTCGGTAACGCGACTGCGCAGCAATGTCATTTCCTGACTTTCTGCGTCATCAGCGACTTCGATCTGCTTTTTCAGTTCAGGAATCCGACCATATTGAAGCTCCGACATTCGGGTAAGATCGCCGGCGCGGTGCGCGGCTTCGAGTTCAACACGCGCCTTGTCCAACTCCTCCTTGACATGCTGGCTGCCCTGGACAACAGATTTTTCCGCGTTCCAGATTTCCTCAAGATCGGCATATTCTTTTGCCAATTTTTCAATATCCGCTTCAAGCACCGCCAATCGCTTGGTTGACGCCGGGTCATTTTCTTTGGTGAGTGCTTCACGCTCGATTTTTAATTGAATGATTCTGCGATCAAGACGATCCATCACTTCCGGTTTGGAGTCGATTTCCATTCGGATCCGGCTGGCCGCTTCATCCACCAAATCGATCGCCTTATCCGGCAAGTTTCGGTCGGTAATATAGCGATGCGATAATGTTGCCGCCGCGACAATCGCCGGGTCGGTAATATCGACGCCGTGGTGCACTTCGTAGCGCGCTTTCAGGCCACGCAGAATGGCAATGGTATCTTCAACACTGGGCTCATCCACCAGTACTTTCTGGAATCGCCGTTCAAGCGCGGCATCTTTTTCTATATATTTTCGATACTCGTCCAGCGTAGTTGCGCCGACGCAATGCAGTTCGCCTCTGGCAAGTGCCGGTTTCAGCATATTTCCGGCATCCAGGGACCCTTCTGCCTTGCCCGCCCCGACCATGGTGTGCAACTCATCGATGAACAGAATGATTTGACCTTCCTGCTTGGACAGATCATTGAGCACGGCTTTCAATCGTTCTTCAAACTCGCCGCGGTATTTCGCGCCAGCCAACAACGCGCCCAGATCCAAGGAAAGCACGCGCTTGTTTTTTACCCCATCGGGCACTTCGCCGTTGACAATTCTCTGTGCCAAACCTTCGATGATGGCGGTCTTGCCGACCCCGGGCTCGCCAATTAACACCGGATTGTTTTTTGTGCGGCGTTGCAATACCTGGATGGCGCGGCGGATTTCATCGTCGCGGCCGATAACCGGATCGAGCTTGCCCTGCTCCGCTCTTTCGGTAATATCGATGGTGTACTTTTCCAGCGCCTGGCGTTGTTCTTCGGCATTTTCGCTGTCCACCGCTTGCCCTCCGCGCATGTTTTCGATGGCTTTTTCGATGACGGTTTTCGAGGCTCCGGCATCTCGCATTAATTTCCCTAAACTGCCTTTGTCATTGATCGCCGCTAAAATAAACAACTCGCTGGCAATAAACTGGTCGTTGCGGTCTTGCGCCAGTTTATCGGTAACGTTGAGCAACCTTCCCAAATCATTGGAAATATGCACCTCGCCGTGGTTGCCCTCAACCCGGGACAAGCGATCCAGGGCCTCCCCTAAAGCCGAGCGCAACTGGTTGACGTTGACATTGCTTTGCGCCAGTAAATAGCGCGCGCTGCCGCCATCCTGGGCTAACAGTGCCAGCATAAGGTGCAACGGTTCGATAAATTGATGGCCGCGTCCGACCGCCAGACTTTGCGCGTCGCTTAATGCCAATTGGAGCTTCGCGGTTAACTTGTCCATTCGCATGGTTTGCCTCATAAAAGTCAATTAATTCTATTGACTAAATGGGGTTTAACCCACTGTTATTCAAGCAATGTTATTCAAGCAGTATCCACTGAATTTGATGACCGGTAATGGTATTTTGCGGCATCGGCAATGCTGACGCTGACACTGTCTCCAACGGCCAAATTGGCAACGCAATGGTTGATCTCGACCCTAATCAACTGCCGCGCATCAAGTTATCGACGGGTTCACTTCATCACCCGCCTTGGCGTGTTTTTCGCGCTTTGCCAGGCGTTTGTCGCTGTTTCCCCGGCGTTTTTGCCGCGCATCAGGCTTGACCGCAATGCTCATTTCTCCGAATAACACCTGTTTCAGAAATCGACAGGAAAACTGGAATAATTTGTCTTCATCGTCGTTTAGCGATTTTTTCTCCTGCGCGCTCAGGTCGAAAACCTGGTCAAATCCTTTGCTGTTGAAAAACGCGCGAAAGTTGTCGATATCGTAACTGCACATATCGAATAATTGCAGCGATCTGGAGGATGGTTTTCCTACGGTCGGGCCAGACGATCGTTTCTTCAACACGATGTCGCGCCAATGCCGATTGTTTTCGTCGTATTCAAAAATGCCCTGCTCCTGCAAATACTCGCGCACGGTCAACTTGCGCGGCTCGTCGTGGCCCTTGCAGTGCTCTTCCTTGACCACGAAATAAATATCCTCAACTTTGGAATCGCCTTGCTTGCGCACGCCCATGTTTCCCAAGGCATAGTAACGACACGCCACCGGCCGATCCTCATAAACGCTGCAACCTTCCTCCCTCAAAAATACACAAGCCGACGAGCCCGGTTTGGTGATCAGTTTTAGCCCCGGCATCTCGTGGGCGTCCATCGGAAACGGCACGGTAAACTGATTGACCCATTGCGAGGAAGTCATCTTGAATCTGCGTTTCAGCCGGACGATGTCGTAGGGCGTCAGGGTGATGTCAATATTCTTGCAGCAGGCATTAAAGCAAGATATGTTTTTGTGGCAATGGAACTGAATTTCGCTATCCAAATCAAGCTCAATCGGCACCACCGGACTTTGGTACGGAATGGCTTCCTTTATTTTTTTAAGATCTTCGATGGACATTTATTGCACAACGCTGGGTAAACAGAGGTAAAATCAATAACCTTAAATGATAACGCTTGAATCAAGTCCAGGCAATTTGTTCAGGTAATTTCAGGGCAATTTAGTATTGAGTGCTTAAGCTCGAATAATTCATCAAAGGGTTAGCGGCATCACCCGCCTGTTGCATAATTATTATAGGTTCAAGATACTTTAAGGTATAGTGAAATGGTCATAACTAATTGTTCTATAAATGAAAAACAAGCATGTCATTCGTTGCCGAATTTCGGGGAATAAATTCAGGGCGATTCCACGGCTGTTTTGCCTTGATATCGAGGCTTGCAAAGTCGCTCGAATCACCGGCATCTCTGGCCCAGCGACCAGTCGATTGTATACTCAAATCAGACAACACATCGCCGGGCAATGCGAGCGTATGTGTTCACTAATTCATTGCCCGTTTTGTTCCTTTCCAGCGGTGTTTTAGCACCGCCCTCTCGGCCGTCATTCTCGCATCAAACAGCGCGGCTACGCCGCAAAGGAGTCCGACTACGCCGGACGGCATATTCCACTGGATTGCCCGGAACAAGCCGGGCAATGACGACTCTTATTCGTCATTCTCGCCGAAGGCGGGAATCCAGTTAAATATCTGTCACGCGTAGCGTGACTCTTTGTTGGCATCCGGCTTTGCCAGACACAAACCGGCGGCTACGCCGCAAATGAGTCCGGCTACGCCGAACGGCATATTCCACTGGATTGCCCGGAACAAGCCGGGCAATGACGACTCTTATTCGTCATTCTCGCCGAAGGCGGGAATCCAGTTAAATATCTGTCACGCGTAGCGTGACTCTTTGTTGGCATCCGGCTTTGCCAGACACAAACCGGCGGCTACGCCGCAAATGAGTCCGGCTACGCCGAACGGCATATTCCACTGGATTGCCCGGAACAAGCCGGGCAATGACGACTCTTATTCGTCATTCTCGCCGAAGGCGGGAATCCAGTTAAATATCTGTCACGCGTAGCGTGACTCTTTGTTGGCATCCGGCTTTGCCAGACACAAACCGGCAGCTACGCCGGACGGCATATTCCACTGGATTGCCCGGCCAATAATAATATGGGCCGGGCAATGACGAATTAAGGTAATAGAGCACGTTTTAATGTCACGCTTTGCGTGACAATTATTTACCATTGTTCTCTCAAAAGGACTCACCGCCTTCCGATTCACCATTGTCCCCCCAGCCCGTCATTCTCGCCGCAGGCGGGAATCCAGTTAAATATGTCGTCCGGCGTAGCCGGACTCCTTTGAAAGAGTGTGAGTTTCGCTTCAATATGCACCACGAAAATAGGTGTCAATATCTGCTAAAATCTATCCGAAATCGACCGCTTAAAGTATCTTGAACCTTATTATATCACCAAACATGACCATCGAATTTGATATATTGCAGCCAAAAATGCATCTGAGGAAACCCCTTTATGGCAGTTGAAATCGTCATTCTTGCCGCGGGACAAGGTCGGCGAATGCATTCCGAGTTACCCAAAGCGTTGCACGCCATCGGCGGCAAACCCATGCTCCAGCATGTGCTGGAAACCGCCCGCAAATTAAAACCGCGCCGCATTCACATTGTGGTCGGGCATGGCAAGGAGCAGGTCGTTGAGGCCATTGCAAGCCGATTGTCCAACGCGCCGCCCGCGCCAAAAATTACCGCGATAAATATGACCAAGGAAAATCTTAATTGGGTGGAACAAAATGAACAACGTGGTACCGGCCATGCGGTGATGCAGGCGTTGCCGCATATTGACGCCAACTCCACGGTCTTGATTCTCAACGGCGATGTTCCGCTGATTTCTCTGCAAACCTTGAAAAAGATTTCCAGGTCGGAAAATAAATTAAACCTGCTCACCTCGAAGAGGCTCGATCCAAACGGGCTCGGACGCATTATTAGAGACGACGAAAACCGGATTGTAAAAATCATCGAAGAGCAGGATGCCAACTCGCAACAAAAGAAAATCACCGAAGTCAATACAAATTGCCTCAGCGCAAACGCCGCGCAACTTTGCAGGTGGCTGCCGCGCATCGGTTGCGACAACGCCCAGAACGAATACTACCTGACCGATGTGGTCGCTTGCGCGGTGGCGGATGATGTTGATGTCGTCGGCATCGCCAGCGACTGCGCTGCCGAAACTTGCGGGGTGAATGATAAATCCGAACTGGAAAAACTGGAACGGCTGTATCAAGCCAGAACGGCGCGGCGCATTATGGCCAGCGGTGTCACGCTCATGGATTCGAGCCGATTCGATGTGCGCGGATCATGTCAATTTGGCACTGATTGCGTTGTTGACATCAATGTCATATTGGAGGGCAATGTAAAAATTGGCAATCGTGTATCAATTGGCCCAAATACCTTGATTCGCAATACCACCATTGGTGATAACTGTGTGATCGAATCCAACAGTGTTATCGACAATGCCATCATCGGCAATAATTGCAATATCGGTCCTTTCGCAAGAATCCGGCCAGAAACTGTGCTAAACGATGAGGTTCGTATTGGCAATTTTGTAGAGATCAAAAAAAGCAACATCGGCAATAAATCCAAAGTGAATCATTTGAGTTACCTGGGTGACAGCGAAGTGGGTAAAAATGTCAACATCGGCGCCGGCGTTATTACCTGTAGCTATGACGGTGCCGATAAACATCAAACCATCATCGGAAATGATGTATTTATCGGCTCCGATTCTCAACTCATCGCACCGCTGGAAATTGGGGATGGCGCAACCGTTGGGGCCGGGTCCACCATTACCGACAACGTCCGGAAAAATGTGCTTGCGTTAAGTCGTGCGCGACAAACATCCATCGACAATTGGAAACGGCCGGCGAAAAAGAAGCAACCCCCGAGAAAACCCTGAGCATTGAACTGAGCGTTGTGTTGAAAACTACATTGAGAATTGAGTTATGTGTGGAATTGTAGGCGCGGTCGCTAAATCCGATGTACTGCCAATGTTACTGGATGGCTTAAAGCGACTCGAATATCGCGGCTATGACTCGGCCGGGGTCGCGGTGATTGATCAGAATAAAAAGCTGTCGCGGATTCGCAGTGCCGGCAAAATTGTTGAACTGGAAAAAGCCTTGTCTTCATCGGCTGCTATGCGAGGCACAACCGGCATCGCCCATACCCGCTGGGCAACGCATGGGCCGCCCACAGAAATAAACGCCCATCCCCATATCAGCGGCCATAATCTCGCTTTGGTGTGCAACGGCATCATCGAGAACCACGAAGCGCTGCGCAAGGCGCAACAGGCGAACGGCATTCAGTTCGCGTCCGACACCGACACCGAGGTTATCGTCAATGAGATTCAGCAGCATATTCAAAATGGGCTGGATTTGCTCGCAGCGGTAAAAGCAACCCTCGCCGTATTGGAAGGCGCGTATGCGATCGGTGTGGTCAGCGCCGACGAACCTAACCGATTGGTCGGGGCGCGGCGCGGGTCGCCACTGGTGGTTGGAATTGGCGATGGAGAATCATTCATTGCATCGGATATGTCGGCCTTGATCTCGGTAACCCGGGACTTTTTTATTTTGGAAAATGGCGACATCGTTGATATCAATGGCGGCAATATTTCTATCATTGATCAATGCGGTCGCCCGCAATATCGGGATAAAAAAAGGAGTGGTTTATCTGCTGACGCTGTGGAACTAGGCGATCACCGCCACTACATGATCAAAGAAATTCATGAACAAAGCGTGGCCATCGCCACTGCGCTTGAAGGCCGCATCACGGCAACGCGATTGCTGGAGGCTTGTTTTGGAATCGACTCCAATGAAATTTTTGATAAAACCAAATCGGTGCAAATTATTGCTTGCGGCACCAGTTATCACGCCGGCATGGTGGCTCGACATTGGTTTGAAGAGTATGGGGTGCCTTGCCAAGCCGAAATAGGCAGCGAATTCCATTCCCGCAGCCATGTTGTGCCTGAAGATTGTCTGGTTGTGACCCTGTCCCAGTCTGGAGAAACCATTGATACCTTAGCCGCGCTGGCGGCGGCCAAACAGGCTGGATATGCACATTGCCTGACCATCTGCAATGTGCCTGAAAGCTCGCTGGTGCGGGAGTCCGATTTAGTGTTAATGACCCACGCAGGCGCGGAAATCGGGGTCGCATCAACCAAAGCCTTTACCACCCAATTAACGGCGTTGCGATTACTGGTCATTGCCTTGGGGCGGCGATTTTCCATGACCATAACCGACGAAGCCCGATTGATTAAAGAGCTGCGGGAATTGCCCTCGAAAGTGGATCAAGCCATGACCCTGGAGCCCACAATCAAGGAAATCGCAGAACAATTTGCCGACAAACAACATGCTCTGTTCCTCGGACGCGGAGCGCACTACCCGATTGCCCTGGAAGGCGCATTAAAACTCAAAGAGATTTCTTATATCCATGCCGAAGCCTATCCAGCAGGCGAGCTCAAGCACGGTCCGCTGGCGTTGGTTGATAATGAAATGCCAGTCATTTCTGTGGCGCCGAATGATCGATTGCTAAAAAAATTAAAAGGAAACATAGAAGAGGTTCGAGCCCGGGGCGGAAAATTAATAGTTTTCGCCGACCCCAGCGCTGAAATATCCGCCCAGGAGAATTTACAAGTCATCAATGTCGCCCCCGTGGATAGTTCCATCGCGCCAATAATTTACACCATTCCATTACAACTGTTGGCTTATCATGTTGGCTTAATCAAAGGCACCGATGTCGATAAGCCGAGAAACCTGGCCAAATCGGTGACTGTCGAGTAAAGGATTAGAAGGATTAGGGTCAGAGTAGAAATTATTTGTTAAGCAAATTAAGCAATTCGTTGAAAATGTAATGTTTGTATAGAGATTGAGTAAACCGCTTAACAGCTAACGTCAGAAGATCAAGGAGGGTCAAATGGCAAGACTACCAAGGTTGTGTCCGCAGGGCATGCCGCTTCATATTATTCAGAGAGGCAATAATCGTCAGATAAGTTTCATATGTAATGAAGACTATCGTAACTATCTTGGCTTTCTATTAGATGGGGCAATGGCATACGGCGTGGATGTCCATGCGTGGGTTTTGATGACAAATCATGTGCATCTCCTTGCGACATCGCACTACGATGGCAGTATTTCGAAAATGGTGCAATATGTTGGGAGATATTATGTTCGCTATTTTAACCAACAGTATAGGCGGACTGGCACTTTGTGGGAGGGCAGGTTTAAGTCGTGCTTGATCGATAGCGATCAATACTTTCTAACTTGTCAGCGCTATATAGAGCTCAATCCGGTACGGGCTGGAATTGTAAATGATCCTGGAAAGTACCCTTGGTCTAGTTATCAAAGTAATGCTTTGGGGTTGAAGAACGATCTGTTATCGAAGCATGAGATATATTTGTCTTTGGGTTGGGATGAATACCAAAGAAGACAGCGTTATCGGGATTTGTTTGAAGATATTTTGAATGTTGAACTAGTTGATGATTTGAGAAATGCAACAAATAGCTGTATGGCATTTGGGAGTGCAAGGTTTAAGGAGCAAGTTGAACAACTTTATCAACGAAGAGTGAAGCCAGAAAAACCTGGTCCCAAGCCCCAATAATTTCTACTCTGACCCTGATCTCCTGCACCGCGCAATTCCACATGCGTGGATGGACGCTGAATCAACTCGGACATCTCCGGTGTCAATCCGGCTTCCTTGAACGCTTGCTCAACGCGCGGAAAATTAAGCGGCGCGACGACCACCTCGACCACGCCGTCTTCGCTGTCCACATCATCGGCGCCGGCTTGCAACGCGATTTCCATAATCCGTTCTTCGTCGGCACCGGCGGCAAAAACCAGCGAGCCGATTTTGTCGAACAGGTAGGCGACCGAGCCGTCCGTACCGAGATTGCCGCCGTGTTTTGCGAACGCGTGACGCACTTCCGAGACTGCGCGATTGCGGTTGTCGGTGGCACATTCCACCAGCACCGCCACGCCGCTCGGTCCGTAGCCTTCATAGCGCAACTCTTCAATGGCGGCACCATCTGCATCCCCGGCCCCTCGCTTCACCGCCCGACTGATTGTGTCCCGGGTCATGTTAGCCGCCAACGCCTTGTCGATGGCCGAACGCAAACGCGAATTGGCTTCCGCATCGCCACCGCCCAAACGCGCCGCCACCGTGATTTCTTTAATCAACTTGGTGAATACCTTGCCACGCTTGGCATCCTGCGCAGCCTTGCGAAACTTGATATTAGCCCATTTGCTGTGGCCGGCCATTTATTGTCTGGAAGGTCGGTGGTTGGGTGAGATGAAATAGTTACAGTTTTGTCTTTTCGTCGACTCTAAGCGATGGAAAACTCATCGGTCATCTCGATTAGACTGACGGGAATAGCCCACCAGATTTGCCAACTCATCGACGGGCGCAATGAAAACTCAACGCCATGGGGGTTGGTTTGTATAAACTGTGCTCCTCTGTGTTCCCATCTATCGGGAGCAAGCCCGGTTAGCACTTCTTTGTCGGCATAGCAAACCCGGTAGAGGTGTTGCCGCCCCTGTTCGTCGTTAACCTGTCGATATGGCACGGCGATTATGTTTGCGCTTGGCTCGTTCAAGTAGTTGGTGATGTCCTGCATGTCGCCATTGAATCGCCCAAGCCTGTGGCCAGACAGTATCAATCTTTCCGTCTTTATCTGCCCGGATTTAATTTGAATGGGGTGTTGTGTGCCGTTGGTTCGGACGATAATATCGGCTAAGGCGTCGTGCCCGACCTCTTGCCACTTAACATGATGCTGTGCTTGGGTGTCGGATTGTATTGCCGCAACAATCAACTCCTCCAACTCCCAGCCGGAACACCGTTTACCGATGAACATGTCGTGGTATTTGGTCAAATCTCCTTTGAGTCGTTGCAACATTCGAGGGGTTAGGCGATACATTGTCTCACCCAACTACGTCCGAACTTAGCGAATTCCGGGTTGATTTCTATGCCGAGATACGGTACACCGAGCAACTTGGCAACCACACATTCCGAGCCGGAACCGGCAAAAGGTATAAGTACACGTCCTTGGTTACCGTTGATGCGTGATTGAATGAGCCGTTTGGTCAATTCTATCGGCTTTTGCGTTGGGTGCTTGAGAATGTCGTGTCCGTCGTGTTCTGGCAGATTTTTTGGTGGCATGGCTTCGCCGCTGCAATCGCGACACGCAAACCACCGCTCCACTCGCCCGGCACCGCCGGCCAGGGCAGGAACATCTATTACATCTCGAGGTAACGCTCCACCGTTGTTGTTGTATATGGTTTTCTTTCCACCGCGGGCGTATCGACCCTTTGTCTCTTTTCGCTCCTTGCCAGCACATTTGAGGAAGTGGTCGGTATAGGGCAGACGGATTTGGTCGATTTCCAAGTTGGGGCGCTTTGTGCCGGGCTTCCACAGACACAAAATAGCTTCGTGGGAGCGTTGCCAAAACTTTGAGGACGGCACGGCTTTGTTCGTGTAATGCCAGGCAAGCCAGCGTTGCTCTTCGACCGGATATTCCACCGCAATCCGCGCCAAAACCTCGTGGAATCCATAAACATATACCAGCCCATTGTCGGCTAACAGACGAAAACATTCGGCAATCCATTTATTGCTCCAGTCGACATAGTCGACAATGGGCATTTTGTCATTGTTGTTGCCAAAATCTTTGCCGATGTTGTAGGGCGGGTCGGCAATCACCAAATCAAATTTCAGGTCGAATGGCTGCTTTTTCAATACTTTCAGCACATCGCCAGTGATTATGCGAGAGCAAAAAACCGGTTTGACACAGCACACAGCAGGAAGGTGGCCGCCACCATAGTTTGCCGCTCCAGATTTCGCGATTTTTTGTTGCGCATGGCGTTTGGTGGAAGATTGTTCTTCGGCTACATTGCGCTCGTGCATGGCAATTTGGATTTGCTTGCCGGAACCGTTGTTGTTTTCAGCATGCGGCTTTTTCTGTGCGCATTTGTTGCCCGCTTTGTCGCCGCGATAGGTTTCGTTGATTTCCATAATGCCATAGAGTACTGCATCCTGATTTTCGCAAGCGGTCTCGATGCGCCGGAGCATACTTTGCGCGGTCCTTCTGGTTACGCCGGTTTCCCGGCTTAACTGCAAACTGGACATACTTCGCACCACATTGAATTGATGCATCGCATAAAGCCATGTTCTGACCGGTAGCGGGCTACCTTGCATAATCGTATTTGCCTTGCAACTAAACTGTTTGCGACAATCTCGGCAATGGTAGTAAAACTTCCGTGACTTGTGTTTATAAGTGTCCACGCTTCCGCAAATCGGGCAGTAACGACCTTTCGGCCACCGCACTGATTCGGAAAAGCGGATGGCTTTTTTCTCAGTGTTGAACTTCTCCACGAAATTGAAATCGGAGTCTGTTTTTCTTGTGACTTCTCCCCGCATTTTGGTTCCCCAAATCACTATAGTGTGCACCAGTACAGAATATGGCACACAATAAACAACTCCGCAAGAATTTTTTGTTTATTTGTTAGGAACACATAAACTGTCCGCTGTTAAAACACATAATCTGTCCGGTTTAAGCCAGCTCTTGAGGAGAGTGGTTTATGAGGCGGACAGAAGTGTTACAGGAGATACGACGGATGAGATTTGAAGAGGCATACGGGAGCTGGACGGAGGGTCGTTTGAGCCAAGAGGAAGCGGCGCAGTTGCTGGGTGTGTGTGAGCGCACCTTTCGTCGTTACATTGATCGTTACGAGGAAGAAGGCCTGGATGGGTTGATCGACAAGCGGCTGTCTCAGGTATCGCACCGGCGGGCCCCGGTCGATGAGGTTATGCGCATGGTGGATCGGTACCGGAGCCGGCATGATGGCTGGAGTGTCAAGCACTACTACGCCTGGTATCGGCGCGGCGGCGGTGGGCGTAGCTACAACTGGGTGCGCAAGTCCTTGCAGGCTGCCGGAGCGGTGACGAAGGCCGCGGGCCGCGGGCAACATCGCAAGCGGCGCGAGCGAGCGCCGGTGCCGGGCGTATTGCTGCACCAGGATGGTAGCACCCATGCCTGGGTGCCGGGACAGACCTGGGATTTGATAGTCACCATGGATGATGCCACCAGCCGGCATTACTCCATGTTCTTCTGTGACCAGGAAGGCACCCGGAGCAGTTTCCAGGGGGTACGCGAGGTGATTGAGGCCGAGGGCTTGTTTTGCTCGCTGTATACCGACCGGGGCAGCCATTACTGGCACACGCCGACGGCCGGCGGCAAGGTGGACAAGGGCAACTCGACGCAGTTCCGGCGCGCCTTGCAGCAACTGGGCGTGGAGATGATCGCGGCCTACTCGCCGCAAGCCCGAGGGCGCTCCGAGCGGGCCTTTAGCACCCACCAGAACCGCTTGGTCAAAGAACTGGCCGCCGCTGGCATCACCGATATGGCTGCCGCCAATGAGTATCTCCAGCAGGTGTATTTGCCCGCCTTCAACGAAGAGTTTGAGCAACCGCCGCGGGAAGTTGGCTCAGCCTTTGTGCCGGTGCCGGAGGGAGCGCAGTTGGACAACATTTTCTGCGAACACTACGAGCGCCGGGTACGCAAGGACAACTGCATTGAGTTCGAGGGCCGGACCCTGCAGATACCGGCAGACCGCCACCGTTACCACTACATCAAAGCTAAAGTGAAGGTGTTACGGCACACCGGCGGCGCCCTGTCTTTGTGGCACGGTCCCCGAAAACTGGCCTGTTATGACGCGGCCGGCCAACTCATCCAGACTGACTTACCGGTGGCTGCTTGATGTCCGCTGCGCCATCAATAACGGGTGCCTCAGCCAGGCTTCCCGACATCGCCAAAAGCGGACAACTCATGTGTTCTAAAACCGGACATTTCTATTTGTTGCTAACAAAATGGGTGCCGAGACATGAATTCGAGACCCTCGCCAAACGGCATCATATGGCCGCTCGTGTCGCGTCGCGTTGGGCGCAGTTCGTCGGTCTTTTTATGGCGCAGTTGACCGGCCGCGACAGCTTGCGCGACATCGTCGACAACCTGGGTGCTCAGGCGCATCGACTGTATCACTTGGGCGGAGTCGAACTGTCCCGCTCCAGCCTGGCGCGCATCAACCGGGACAAGCCTTATACGTTGTACGAGGCACTGTTCGGGAAGGGGTTGCGACGTTGCCAAGGGGTCGCGCCCGGCCACAAGTTTCGTTTCAGTATTCGCTTGATGCCAGCACCATCAAGTTGTGCCTCTCGGCCTTCCCGTGGGCCGATTTCCGAACGACCAAGGGGGCGGTCAAGCTACATGTCGGGCTGAACCACCGCGGTTGCCTGCCCGAGTTCGTCGCCATCACCGACGGCAAAACCAGCGACCTCGCTATCGGGCGCGCGCTGCGTTTCCCCAAAGGCAGCCTAGTCGTCATCGACCGCGGATATAACGACTATGGCGGGTATAAACAGTTGAATGACAAAGGCATATTCTTTGTCACTCGCATCAAGAAAGACGCGGCGTATCGCGTTGTCGGTCGCGCTGCGGTGTTGAAGAGCAAGGGATTAACCTGCGACCAGCGCATCGTGTTCACCGGCGTCAAGGCATCCAGACAATGCCCCATTCCACTGCGCCGCATCGGCTACCGCGATGCCAAGACCGGCAAGCATTACGTTTTCTTGACCAACAATTTGAAACTGGCGGCCAAGACGGTCGCCGACCTCTACCGGGCGCGTTGGCAGGTGGAATTGTTGTTTAAGTGGATCAAGCAAAACCTGAAGATAAAGTCTTTCATCGGCGCCGGCAATAACGCGGTGATGACGCAAATCTGGGTCGCGCTGTGCGTGTATTTACGCTTGGCGTTCATCAAATTCCAGTCGCGGCTGGGCAAAAGCATGCGACAAATGCTCCGCGTGTTGCAGCTTAACTTGTTCGAGAAGCGCGACTTGATGGTGCTCTTGCGTGGCGACCGGCCCCCCAGACCCGGCTTCAATCGCAATCAAGCCTTGTTGCTGTGAAAGTTAATGGGACAGCAGTGATAGGCGGTACAGCGAGTTTAATATCAGAACTACTGAAATAATAACCAGCATGTACATCAGTATTTTTCTGTATCTATCTTTGTCAATGGTCACAAACTTATGCGCTCCCAACCAAATGGTAAATGCGTAGAATGGAATAAGATAAGCGGTGATGTGAAAGTGTTGCACGGTATACATATCGTAAAACAGGTAGTATGCGCCGAGAAACACACTCTCTATTGTCAGAAAAACAAAGATATTCTTGCGGGATTGTTTGGCATCATTTGATACGCCTAACAAGTATAAGATCGCTGGCGGCCCGTATAATCCGGCCGCGCCTCCGAATATTCCAGAGATGCTGCCAAAAACAACCGAATTCTTTTTGCTGGCAGCAAACAGCGGCTGATAGTTGACAAGCAATCTCACTGTAAGAATAAATAGCAAAACGCCGATAACTATCTCGATGATTTGCTTGTCTGCGGTCAATAAAATTAGGATCATGACAACTTAAGCATGGTCAATATCATGGTAAGGTGTTGTTATGAAAGTAAAAAACAAGTATGTCATTCGTTCCCATGTGTCAGAGAGGAAATTTAGAGATTTAATCAAATATTTTTTCCGTAGATTTAACGGCGACACAAATAGCAGAATTAACCGGTTTAAGTCGGCAAACCATCAACAAATACTTGACCGCTATTCGGTTACGAATGGTCAGTCATTGCCGACAAGCCTCTCAGCCATTAGCCGGGCAGATCGAAGTGGATGAGAGTTATTTTGGGGCTAGACGCATTACAGGGAAGCGTGGTCGAGGCGCTGGGGGCAAAATCATTGCATTTGGCTTGCTCAAAAGAGCAGGGAAGGTCTATATGGAAATAGTGCCGGATTGCTCTGCATATACGCTACAGCGGATTATCTTAGGTAAAACAGAGATAGGCGGCGTCATTCATTCTGATGGTTGGCGCGGCTATAATGGTCTGGTTGATTTTGGCTATAAGAAACATTTCAGAGTGCATCATGGTCGGAATGAATTTGTGCGAGGCAATAGTCATATCAATGGCATCGAATCTTTTTGGGGCTATGCTAAAATACGTCTAGTCAAGTTTAAGGGGATGAACAAAAGCATGTTCAATTTACACCTTAAAGAATGTGAATTTAGATTCAATAATAGAGGGCAGGATTTGTATAAAGTCTTGCTTGATGACTTTAGAAAAAAGCCGCTAAAGTTGTCATGACCCTAGTTTAAAATTCCAGCGGCTACGCTAGCGGACGCGAACTCATGTTAATGAGATGCGGTGAATGTCGAAAAGAGTTCGAAATGCCGTTTTAGTGAATCAAATGCCCTATGTGGAGGTTGCAAAGGGCACTCCTTATCGAAAGATATGAGATGCCCACAGTGTCAAAAGGTAATCTCACACACTGCCGAAAGATACAAGTATTGCGGAGAAACCGCAGCCTTTAATCTTGGAAATGAGAAACAAGATAATGAACATGCCAGAATTAGAGCCTTTTGATTTCAAAACCGCATCAGAGAGCGATTTGAAGAAAGAGTATGATCGCATTGCAAGTGAAATGATAGACGATCAATACGCGATAGAAATTTACTTTACAATGGAAATGTTCGAAAACTTCAAGGAACTGCCTTCAATATTACAAGATGGAGAGCAAGTCCTCGCTTTTTGCTCTGGCTATGCCTTTGGCAAAGACCATGCCTTGCTTGGTGGTATAACTACTGATGGTGAAACATGGTTTATTGTTGTGACGGACAAACGGATTCTGTTTATTAACACGGGAAAGTTCTCTGGGCTTCAACAGATTTCCATTGATTTCGATAATGTTAATGCGGTATCTGGTTCAGAGAAATTAATGTTTGGGGAAATAAGAATACAAGACGGGGATACCGAAAGAATCATTAAATGGGTTCCCAAGAAAATGATAAAACCTTTCACCTATGCCGCGCAAGACGCAATGGAAAAGAGAAAAAAGGCAAATGCCCAATCTATATCCCCGACACCATCTAATGATCGATACGCACAACTAGAAAAACTTGCAGAACTCAAAGAGAAAGGGATTATTTCTGAAGAGGAGTTTATTCAGGAGAAAAAGAAAATATTGGCGAAAGACACCTAATTCTATTTTACAAATAGACGGCAATAATCTATTAGTTTGAATGTTAGCGCACAATAATGAGAAATATCCAAAATGATAAATATCAAAGAAATTTTAATCTGCGCACTAAAAAAGAGATGTGTTTTTCACTCTGAGGCAGATTTCCAACATCATTTAGCATGGTGGATTCATAAGAAGTTGGACAATGCAGAACTAAGACTTGAGTATCCGTTCTCGCAATGCGAATCAAAGCATCGGGAGTATTGTGACATTTTCTTGAGGTCGCCTTATAAGATTGGAATTGAATTAAAATACAAAACAAAGAGTCCCAAAGAGCCATTGATTATAAATGAAGATCCTTTTGAATTAAGAAATCAAGGTGCGCAAGATACTGGTAGATATGATTTTTTAAAAGATGTATCCAGATTAGAGCATTGGTGTGAACAAAATAGCATTGATTCTGGTTATGCCATAATGCTAACAAATGACCATTTGTATTGGAATAAGCCTGTAAGACCAAATACTAACGACGAAAATTTTAGAATTCATGATAGAACAATATCAGGGGAGTTGGCTTGGAGAGAAGGCACGGCTGCAAGCACCATGCAAAATCATCCAAGCCCTATTTGTTTAAAAAATAAGTATGACATTAAATGGGAAGACGCCCCTTGTTATGATTTCAAATATCTGCTTTTAGAAATTAAACAACGCTAACAAATCATTCCGCGGCCGCTAACGCGTCGGCTGAATTCAAGCGTAGGTGTCATTCTTCCGTCTTTCTATGATTCATGAATTCAGATTCCAAGTGCAACACCATAAGCATTCGAATGATTTACCAATGACCTTGTCCGCCGTTGCTTCGTTGATCGACAACATCGATCGATGCCTGCCCCAAACCCAGTGCACCTTGTGCGACTATCCTCGATGCCGGGAATATGCGGAGGCGATTGCCCATGGCCAAGCCGAAATTAATCAGTGTCCTCCGGGCGGGCAAGTGACCATAAATGCATTGTCGGAGCTGCTTGATAAACCTGCGTTGGCACTCAATGAAGAGCACGGTATAAACGAGCCAAAACAAATAGCCTATATTGACGAACCCGGATGCATTGGATGTAAATTATGTATAAAAGCCTGCCCGGTGAATTGCATCGTTGGTTCGGTAAAGTTGATGCACACTGTCATCGTTGATGAGTAAAGGATTAGGGTCAGAGTAGAAATAAAGGATTAGGGTCAGAGTAGAAATTATTTGTTAAGCAAATTAAGCAATTCGTTGAAAATGTAATGTTTGTATAGAGATTGAGTAAACCGCTTAACAACTAACGTCAGAAGATCAAGGAGGTCAAATGGCAAGACTACCAAGGTTGTGTCCGCAGGGCATGCCGCTTCATATTATTCAGAGAGGCAATAATCGTCAGATAAGTTTCATATGTAATGAAGACTATCGTAACTATCTTGGCTTTCTATTAGATGGGGCAATGGCATACGGCGTGGATGTCCATGCGTGGGTTTTGATGACAAATCATGTACATATCCTTGCGACATCGCACTACGATGGCAGTATTTCGAAAATGATGCAATATGTTGGGAGATATTATGTTCGCTATTTTAACCAACAGTATAGGCGGACTGGCACTTTGTGGGAGGGCAGGTTTAAGTCGTGCTTGATCGATAGCGATCAATGCTTTCTAACTTGTCAGCGCTATATAGAGCTCAATCCGGTACGGGCTGGAATTGTAAATGACCCTGGAAAGTACCCTTGGTCTAGTTATCAAAGTAATGCTTTGGGGTTGAAGAACGAGCTGTTATCGGAGCATGAGATATATTTGTCTTTGGGTTGGGATGAATACCAAAGAAGACAGCGTTATCGGGATTTGTTTGAAGATATTTTGAACGTTGAACTAGTTGATGATTTGAGAAATGCAACAAATAGCTGTATGGCATTTGGGAGTGCAAGGTTTAAGGAGCAAGTTGAACAACTTTATCAACGAAGAGTGAAGCCAGAAAAACCTGGTCCCAAGCCCCAATAATTTCTACTCTGACCCTGATCTCACACCAAACATTACCAAGGCGTTATGGTGGAAGAGGTGCGGGATGGTGTCCCGGTAGTCGGCGAAGTTCTGTTCATAGGCGGCTTTGAGGTTTTTGTGGATGTTCTTGCACTCCACAAACAGCAGCGGCAGTCCATTGACGAAGCCCACGATGTCGGCGCGCCTGCGGTAGAGATCGCCCCGCACCCACAGCTCGCGCACGCACAGGAAGTGGTTGTTCTCCGGCGCTTCGAAATCAAAGATCCGCAGCCGTTCCCGCACCCGCTCGCCATCGTCGTTGCGGCGGAAGGTGACCTGTACGCCGTCGCGGACCAGGTCGTACTTCTCGCGATTGGCGGCGACGATGGTCTGCGAGGCAACCGTGGCGGTAATCTGCCGCAGCGCGTCGTCGTAGGCGTTGTCTGTGGCAGTCCCGGATTCAGCTCGACCAGCTTCTCGCGAAGCGTTCGCGTCAGCACCCCCTCGCGGTCGGACGCCCGCTCCAGCAGGCTGTTCGGTCCGAAGTCTTCATTATTGTAGGCATACACCGACTCCCAGCCGAGTTGTTGCTCCAGATAATCGGCCGTTGTCTGCTGGACGAGGATGTCTTCGGTATAGGGGGCCGCGCTCATGCCGCGCTTCTTTGATTAGATTAAGTGATTCAATTGGCTTTGTAAGCCAGCTCAAGGGAAGCCGCGACCGCCCGTAACTGCTTGTCTCGTGTCCACAGACAGGCTGATGAGATCAAGGCGGCGGCCGCCAGCAGATGGACATCTACATAACCGATTCCCCGCCCCATCAAGCGTTGCTGTTCAATAAAGAACAGCACTTCCGGGTCGGCGGCAACAGGGGTCATGGGCAGATCCCGGAGTCTCGATAATACCTCGGCGCGGTTGTTCAGATTGCCGCACGCCAGCTCGCCGATTACAAATGGATGGATCATGGCCTGATTGTCATTCAGCAGCGAAGTCAGACCCCCATCCCCGCTACGCAAATGATCAATCCAGACGGAGGTGTCCACCAGAATCATGCGGGTCCGGATTGTCGCCGGGTGATGGCTTTCAACTTCGGCTCGGTTCCGCCCAGCCGCGCCAGCCGACGGGCGCTTTCCCGCTCAATCAAGGCGTTCAGCCCTTTTCTGACCAAGGCGGTTTTTTCCGTCACTCCGGTTATCTGCTGTGCCTTCACCAGCAATTCGTCGTCAATGTTCAGGGTGGTTCTCATTGCAGTGTCTCCAAAATGCGCTCATAAATAGCATCAAAGTATGCTTATATTATATGCATCTATAGAAAAACACAAGTTGGATTGTTAGGAGTGTTAGGAACACATAAACTGTCCGCTGTTAAAACACAGAGAGACTTTTGCATAATCCATAATCATTTCTCATAATCTCACTTCTGAGATTTTTCAGGGTCTTGACTCGTTAACACCCTAAGGATATTTCCAAAAAGCCTCGTTTTTCTTGAAAAACGTTCACAAACCAACCCGATTTACTTGCTTTGGTTGGTTGGGTTGCTGTTTTGCCTTTCCCCCCGCCTTTTAGACGCAACACGCCGGTGAACTTCGCATTTGCTTGAAAATATTCATCCCGGTTTTAAGATTATGAGTCATCGCAATCAGTTGCGCTCTGCTTTTGTTTCTTTCCAGCCCAAGGTATCTTGCCTGACCTAATCCGTGATGTTGTTTTAATAGCCCAAAGGTGCGCTCGACGATATAACGGATGCCTGAACGTTGCCTGTTTTGCTGTTTTTGTTGGTCGGTCAACGGTTTGTTTCTATAAGCCCGGTGCAGAACTTTATTGTTTTGCCGGCCCAGTTTCTTGTCGTTCTCCTGATTGGCATAGGCGCTGTCCGCGTAAACTTGCCCATGGGTTTTGACCAGCGGTTTGTCCATCTCTTGTGAGTCATGCACATTGCCTGGCGTGCAGGTCATCTTCTTGACAAAACCATGTCCATCCGTATTGGCGTGCATCTTGAAGCCGTAGGTGGTTTTGCGCTTGCCATCAGCGGCGACCTTGACATGGTAACCGGCCTCCGGGTCTTGCGTGTTATTGCCATCCTGCCCTTGCGTGATTGCCTGGCTTTTATCACCGTGGCATCAATGATGTTGATTGAACCGACTGAGACGATAATGCTGTTTTGCTCCAGGTGCGTGTTAATTTGCTCTAATAGCGGCTCTAAAAGGTTCTCAGTGTTCAGCAGGTTTCTGAAACGCCAGATGGTCGTGTGGTCTGGCACCGCTTCACTCAAACTTAAGTCAATAAAGCGCCTGAACATCAAATCCCTGGCAATTTGTTTTTCCAATGCTTCATCGCTTAGGTTATACCACGCTTGCAGGATTAGGATCTTGAACATCATCAGCGGCGGGCAGGCACGCCTCTTTTAGATGAATAAAGTCCCGCAAGGGTGGTCTCTATCTCTTTCCAGTTAATGATGCTGTGCACATCGTCAAGTTCGCTCAGGGATTTATGCTCGACCACAAGCATGTCTGCCATTGAGTGTTGGGCGGTTTGTTTCCAGGACATTTTGAGTTGGTTTTGGTGGTTGTTTAGAGGTTTCTTATTTTACTGGATTAAGTATGATTTAGGCTGCATAAGCTCAGATACATATGGCACTCCTCAACCCAAGAGGAGAAGCCATGCAAGTCCAGCATATTGGCTACCGAATAAGAGGGTTTTACCGCGTCGCCAAAATAGGGCATCGTTGGCCGATGAACCCTCATGCCCAAAAACGAATCGACATCCTGCGCTTCTGGGAAGTGCACGGTACCGCCGCCATCGGCGATGCCTTTGCAGTCAGCCGCCGCACTCTCTACCGCTGGCAGCAAACACTCGCCCAAGCCGGCGGCGACCCGGCAGCCCTGACGCCGCGCTCACGAGCACCAAAACGCCGCCGCCAAGCGCTCTTCCGGCGTGAAGTGGTGGACGAAATCAGCCGCCTGCGTAAGGTCCGTCCGAACATCGGCAAACTCCCCCTGTCGGTGTTCATCAACACCTGGTGCCAGATCCATAAATGTCCCCGCCCCAGTGTCTCCACCATCGGACGCATCATCGCCCGTGAGTCCGATAAAATGCGCCACGCCCCGCTGCGCCTGGATCGCCGCGGACGACACAAGCCACTGCGCCAAACCCGCAAAACACGCCGCCCCAAGGGCATCTCCACCGCCCCCATGGAGCAGTTCGCTTGCGACACCGTGGAGCGCGTCCGTGATGGCATCCGACGCTATATCTTCACCTTCATCGACCCCCGCTCGCGCTTCGCCTTCGCCTGGGCGTCTACCTCCCGCAGCAGCCGCCGCGCCGCACACGCCCTGCGCTCCCTTATCGCCCTGACCCCAACCACCATCCGATATATCCTCTCCGACAACGGCTCGGAGTTTATGAAAGACTTCGAGAGCGAACTCAAACGCAATCACATCACCCACTGGTGGACCTATCCGAGGTCGCCCAAAATGAACGCCCATTGTGAACGCTTCAACCGCACCATTCAGGAGAGTTTCGTCGACTACCACGAGGATTTACTGTACACCGATCTGGATGCTTTTAACCGAGAACTGGCCGACTGGCTGGTGTTTTACAACACCGAACGACCTCACCAAGCATTGGCCCTGCTTTCTCCTATACAATCCCTAATCATCAACCAAACCGGAGTGCCATATGTTATGGACCTGTTAGAAGTAAATAGACTTGTCCGAATTTATAACACGTGAATTGTCCGCTTTTGTTTGTTCTGGATTTCCCCTGAAGGCGTGGCCGAAAGGGGCAATATCCCGATTGCCGCGAAGCGGATTTACGCCGCAATCTGTTGTTTGTTCGGCCCGATGAGCCGACCCTCGCGGTCATATCCGCCTAGCCGCCGGGGCCATGCAGGCGGGATAAACTGCCGTCAAGATGTCTTAATACCGCAACGGTTGCTTTGACATAATGGTATCGGGTCGGGTCGTCCGGAATCTGTAATACCAATCATGGTAGTAGGGAACAACCATGGTTGTTCCCTACGTATAAATCCACCCGCCGCATCGCCTCATCCGCCGGGGCCTTGCGATGAGACGGCTGATTCAACAATCCCTCCAATCCGGAGGCTTCGTGACAGCACAGATAGCGCCGCAACGTCCGGGGACATATGACCAGCAACCTCGCGGCTTCTTCCTGGCTTAATCGTTTGCATTGATATCCTTCATAGGCCTCGATAAATCTCATTGGTTTGCTCTCCTGTAACCAACGCGCCCTGATCATATCCACCTCTAAATAAGGACAATATAAATCCGGACTCATTACGGGTTACAAAAACGGACAGTTTATTTATCATTAACACCATATGTTATGGGCCTATACAATTATGAGAAATTTCGATAAAATGCTGTAGAATTCGCGACACGGTAGCGCTTAGCGTGTCTGGGTGGCGGATATGGCAACTTGGACATCCTGCCAAAAAAACCAATGAACTGGCACAATTTAACAACTATGGGCAATTTTCCTGCTCGGTCATGAATCCAACGCTTACTCTGCACGAAGTGAGCATGGTGCTTGTTGGTGAAAACCACAATCCGTCCATTCTCAACCCTGATTTTCTCTGGCGCAACCGTATTGTGCCGGAGAATTTAGAACTTGACGACAACATAGCATCAATGAGTTCGCCGATAAAATCGCAATGCGCTTTCAAGAACGGCATGAAAATTATCAGCGAGGCGAATAGAATAGTTTTTTCGCAAGACAACCCCGAAGAAAATAATTTTTGCCACGAAATAGCGCAGAAATATTTGAAAACTGTGCCGCTGGTTCG
The DNA here is from genome assembly GCF_965247905.1 of Candidatus Spongiihabitans sp. Lineage (GTDB taxonomy): Bacteria > Pseudomonadota > Gammaproteobacteria > Arenicellales > Poriferihabitantaceae > Spongiihabitans. Next base: position 29,713 of record NZ_OZ252047.1, read on the forward strand.
TTACACCGCCATTGGAATCAATTTCGTTGGTTCTTTTCCTGTGTCTAATGGCAATCAGGCTCTGCGGAATATGCTCCGGTCTGGGGAATGGGATAAGTTTGAAGACACGGTGTCTTTACCAGAAATTTCGTTGACCTATTCGCTCGCTGACCGGAATGTCACTTTAATCATCAGTGCTATCGACAAAAAAAACACATCTAAATCCGAGGGGGAAGTTCTTGTTCGCGGAAACTTTCATCGCGATATTCAAGCAGAACAGGGTGAGTCTCATCGGGTCGCTATTACCATGGTGGATGATTGGGAAAGTGACTTGAAATGCTATAAAGAATTAATTCAAACCATTGCCAGAGGCACGAAAAACCAATGACAGCCACTGCATATGCTGAAGTCGATGGTTCATTTGATCGGGATACTACATATCTATTCCGATCTGATAACTCAATGGCTATTCCTGTAACGCCGCAAACAGATGAAAGTCTTACGTGGCATATGGATTTCATGCCCGCCACAAATACAGATATAACACCCCTCGCCCGTGTCAATAATGAAAACAAGACCTATCCTAATATCTTTGACATCGAAAAATTTCGACAAAATCAAGCACGCAAAAAATCGCTCGACGATGCGTTGAGTGAACTCGAAGAATTAAACGATTACGCTGCCGAAGAAGAACTTTCACCACCGTCACCAACAGCCAAAAAGATAGCGGAGGATATTCTTCATCACCTGACCTCTAAATTGCCGCGCTACTATGCAATCTCCCTGTGGGAAGATGGCGATATAGTTGTTTTTTCCGCGGGCGCGGGCTCGCGTGCTAGTGTTTTTTGCCGCGCCAATGGTGGCGCATCTCTATATGTTAATTCCCCCAATAATCACGACTATGAAATTCACCACACTCTGGCACAGGATCTGCCCATTGATTCCATTATTGATGCGATGAAAAAAATTCCAGCGTGACCCCTCCTTACATACCGGGAGACATCATCAAGGATGGTGCCGTAGGGCGCGCGATTTTTCAGAGTAGCGACTGGAGAAAGGTGAAAAATAAGCACACACCTATCAGCATTTTTCTAAACAACAAAAGCCCAATCAACATTTCGGTGTTTCTGTTGGACATTGCCTCAAACGAAATGCTGACAAAAATCGGCGATGCTATGGCGAAAAACCGAGGCGCAGGTCGCTCATTCTATGGTTGGGCGGAAGTGTCGGTTGCAAACGCCAGCGAAAACGGCCGCGAAGTTCACTACACACCGCAGCCGGGAAATAAGTGGCATGCGGACATTGTTCTTCCTGTCATTGTTCAAGCCGACAAAAAAGCAAGGGAACAACACGCCAAACAACTGGTTGATATGGCGATTTCGCGTTCCCCGGGATAAGTTGCGCTGTCCCATCGAGTGTGATGGATGGTGAATTTCATTGTTGATTTTCAGAAAACAAGGCGTATATTCCAATGGACGGCGGGGCGGAATGCGGTATCATTCGCCTGCATAGGCTCAGATACATATGGCACACCTCAACCCAAGAGGAGAGGCCATGCAAGTCCAGCATATTGACTACGGAATAAGAGGGTTTTACCGCGTCGCCAAAATCGGGCATCGTTGGCCGATGAAAGAGATCAGGGTCAGAGTAGAAATTATTTGTATTTGTTAAGCAAATTGATTCGTTGAAAATGTAATGCTTGTATAGTATCGGGATTTGTTTGAAGATATTTTGAATGTTGAACTAGTTGATGATTTGAGAAATGCAACAAATAGCTGTATGGCATTTGGGAGCGCAAGGTTTAAGGAGCAAGTTGAACAACTTTATCAACGAAGAGTGAAGCCAGAAAAACCTGGTCCCAAGCCCCAATAATTTCTACTCTGACCCTGATTTGCCCTCGCGGCGAGGTCGGCATCGATTTGCCGACGAATAAAATTGGTGCTGGAAGATGGATTGGACATTATTTGGATATTATAAAGAGTCACGCTTCGCGTGACGACATTGTCTTTCAGTTACCATTGCCCTTCCATTCCAGTTAAAAACTCAGCGGCGTTAGCCGCTATCCTTAATGGCTTTGATGCCGCGAAATAACCACGCGCCGAATTTTTGTTGTCAGGCGAGGCGTGGAAGCCGCGAAAGAGGGAGCGCACATAAAGTGCGTGACTGATTGAGCGGCGCACCACAACAAAGCATGGCGACAAAAAGGCAAGCGTGGCATCAGGCGAGCATTTTCACAAGTATACCTTCATAAATGACCGACAACTGATCGAGGTCGGCGGTGGAGACGCGTTCATCAATTTGATGGATGGTGTCATTCAAGGGACCGAGTTCGATGACCTCGGCGCCGGTCGGGGCGATGAAGCGGCCGTCCGAAGTGCCACCGCCGGTGGAGCGTAGCGGCGTGCGTCCGGTGCTCGCTTCAATGCAATCCGACACCGCATCAACGAATTTTCCCTGCGTGGTTTGAAATGGCAGGCACAACCGCTCCCAGTGAATTTCAAACTGACATTGATGGCGCGCCAGCACATCCTCAATTCGTGCGTGGATGTCGGCCTCGGTAATCTCCGGCGAATAGCGCAGGTTGAAATCAATTTCCACCTCGCCGGGAACGACATTGCCGGCACCGGTGCCGGCGTGAATGTTGGAGAGTTGAAAGCTGGTCGGTTGGAAGTGCGCGTTACCCTGATCCCATTCCACCGACAACAATTCGCTGATGACCCCGGCGGCGCGGTGAATGGGATTGTCGGCCGGGTAGGCGATATGTCCCTGAGTGCCTTTGATGCGCAACTTCGCGCCGCACGAACCCCGCCGCCCGACCTTGATGGTGTCGCCCAGCGTCTGTTTGCCGGACGGCTCGCCGACTATGCACATATCGATTGGCTGCTTGCGCTCGGCAAGGACATTCATTACTTCACCGGTGCCCCAGCGCGCCACGCCCTCCTCGTCGCTGGTAATCAACAAGCCAATGGCGCCGGCGTGGTCGGGATGATTGGCGACGAAACGCTCGCACGCGGTAACGAAACAAGCGATGCTGCCCTTCATATCGGCGGCGCCGCGACCGTGCAACATGCCGTCTTGCACCTCGCCTTGAAACGGCGGAAATTTCCACTGATCAAGCGGCCCGGTCGGAACCACATCGGTATGCCCGGCGAACACCAGCAACGGCCGCCCTGCACCGCGAGTCGCCCACAAGTTGGATACCTCTTCAAAGTTCATCGCCTCGCAGGCAAAACCGATTTGCGCAAGGCGCGCCGCGAGTAATGGTTGACAGCCGGCATCGGCCGGCGTTACCGATTCCCGGCGAATCAACTCCCGCGCAAGCGAGACGGTGGGGGACAACGACATGGCGGGTTCGGTAAACGGTTTGGGTGCAAGGTCGGCGGGATATTGCACCAGCGGCTGGCGTAAAGCAACCGCTGCCGGTTGCGACAACGCCGACATTTCGTGCTACGCAACGTGCTGGGCAGTATTCCAAGAAAATACGAACGGCAGGAGGAATTGTGTAAAATTCCGCACACGTCCTTAATATTGCTAACTTTCTAATTTTGGAAAAATATCATGTCGAAAGAAGTTTATTATGCTGTCAATAACATCACCGAAACCGTTACCGTAGTGGACCGCAATTCACTCGATGTTAAAATTTGCCATGAGGACAATGGCGAAGAACGCTGGATCCCGCGCACATTCTTTGAGCAGATATTCAAAAAAGTATCAAAAGTGAAATTCACAGTAGCGGGTCAAACCCTGCTGGTCCCAGAGCCTTACACCGAAGACCACTCCTTGAACGAAGCCGAAGCATCCATTCTCAATCAAACCTACCGCGAAAACATCCGCAACGGCGTAGCTGCGAAAATCAAGGAAAACCCTGACGATGCGCAAGTCATTGTTGATGAGTATGTTGCTGGCTATACCTTCGGCATTCGGCAAACTCGTGTCACGCTTAACCCTGTGGATGCGGAAGCCAAGAAAATCGCTATCGCCAAAGTCAAAGAGGCCTTGCAGAAAAAGGGCATCAAACCTTCCGATTACGAGCAATACGACGAGAAGGTTGCCAGCGTTATGGCAATGCCTGAAGTCCAAGAGGTTGCTCGTAACATCGTTGAAGCTCGCCAGAACCTTGTGTCTGATCTCCTTGACATCGACTGATGAGGGACTGGGAGAATAATAGAAATGGTGAAACGTCTGACGCGGCTTCGCCGCGGTTGTGTCACGTTTCGTCGTGCTTGCTCGCCGCCACTGCGGGGTACCGCCTGCCGACGAGGATGACGGAGTGGGAGGTTTTTGTAAGAACACGAATAGTAGAACGGCGAAAATAACAAACAGCCGTCATTCTCGCCGCTCCTGTTTGTCATTTCCGCCGAAGGCGAGGATGATGAACAATGGAGCGAAGCGGGAATCCAGTGAAATATGTCGTCCGGCGTAGCCGGACACAACCGCGGCGAAGCCGCGAAATGACAAGGGCTACGCCTTTGGGTTTAATGACTGAATTCTCGCCTGCCGGCGAGGATGACGGAGGGGGAGGTTTTGTAAGAACACGAGTAGTAGAAAGGCGAAAATAACAAACAGCCGTCATTCTCGCCGCTCCTGTTTGTCATTTCCGCCGAAGGCGGGGATGACGAACAATGGAGCGAAGCGGGAATCCAGTTTAAATATGTTGTCACGCGAAGCGTGACACAACTGCGGCGAAGCCGCGAAAAACATGAGGAACTACCAATGACACAACCAACCAAAGGTGCGCTCAGTGCTTTCATGAATAAACTAAAAAAAGAAATTGAACGCATGTCATTTTATTCAGCTAATCCTTGGCGCAGGCTTGCGTGTCTTGGTATGAGTGGTGTAGTCGGTGTTGGCCTGTATTTAATTTCTTTTGATCTATTTGTTTTTCTGCATAAGCATGGTTTTCTTAATGAAACATATACTTACATTCATGGCATCCTGCTTGGGTTGCCTGTATTTACGTGTTTGTGGTGGTTCCGAACCCACGACGTTCGTGAACAAATATCTAAAACAGAAACACAAATTCAGCAAAATAGTTTATTCAACGGAATTGATAATTTGTCAGATACTAATCCACTAAAAATAGATATAGGTGTTGCTCAATTGTTAACACTCTCTAAACTAAATCCAAACCATGATGAAGCAATTAGCCTTGCATTTATTCACCGATTGAAAAAATGCCCGCTAACACAAGACCAGATTGAAAAGGGCAGAGAAAGATTGGGCTACGCACAACCTATATTTGAATGGCTTATGGATAAAAAAATTGAAGCAAAAGCAGATCTAACGAACTGTAAACTTGGTTCCCAAGATTTCACAACGGATGATGTTTTTTCTACTGTTGTTGAAAACTATCACGATAAAAACATTTTTGAAACCTGGGATCTGGTTAAAATGAAACTACCTATATCGGAAGCCGGTTGTATTGAAACATACTTTGACAATGGTGGTGGTATGCCGAAATACGAGATGTCCAGAGATCCGTCTGTAGGATATGCAACTATCGAAAGATATGGCAGATAAATCTAAACAAAAAAACCAAAAGCAAAAATTTTTGTCGATGGCGGAATGATGCGTGGCATGGGCGGATTATAAGGTAAGCGGACACAAGAGCAATTAAACGATATAGAATAACCAAACACCCCCGGCACCGGCGGTGAAATCTTTTAACAATGAAATCTGAGCGGACAAAGCAATGAAAAACAAACAAATACAAATCGGGCGATGGTTAAGCGCGATCATTTTATCGGCGATTATCGGTAGCGCGGCGATAGCACAAACAGATATAGAAAAGACACGCAAGGCAGCCGAGCAGGGCAGCGCGACGGCGCAATATAGCTTGGGCTTAGCATACTGGCACGGCGAGGGTGTGGATAAAGACCAGCGCGTGGCGGTGCGCTGGATACGCAAATCAGCCGAGCAAGGCAATGCCGATGCGCAATTTGATATGGGTGCGGCATACGCGACAGGCATGGGTGTGGAAAAAGACAAAAGCGAGTCGGCGTGGTGGTTTCGCAAGGCGGCCGAGCAAGGCAACGCAGGCGCGCAATTCAATTTGGGCGTGGCATACGCGCGCGGCCTCGGAGTGGATAAAAACGAAAGCGCGGCGGTGGAGTGGTATCGCAAGGCAGCCGAGCAGGGCAACGCAGGCGCGCAATTCACTTTTGGCAAAGCATACGCGAATGGCACGGGCGTGAATAAAAACGAACAGGCGGCGGCGTGGTGGTATCGCAAGGCAGCCGAGCAGGGGCATGCGGCGGCGCAATTTCTTTTGGGCTCTGCATATGGCTGGGGCGAGGGCGTGGAAAGAGACCAGAGCAAGGGGGTGGAATGGACGCGCAAGGTAGCCGAGCAAGGCATCGCGGCGGCGCAAATTGCTATGGGCTTTGCGTATCGATGGGGCATGGGTGTGGATAAAAGCGAACTCATGGCAACGCATTGGTATGGCAAGGCGGCTGAGCTAGGACATGCGGCGGCGCAAAAAGCATTGGACGAAATGGGCTATTAAGCAAATTGATTCGTTGAAAATGTAATGTTTGTATAGTATCGGGATTTGTTTGAAGATATTTTGAACGTTGAACTAGTTGATGATTTGAGAAATGCAACAAATAGCTGTATGGCATTTGGGAGTGCAAGGTTTAAGGAGCAAGTTGAACAACTTTATCAACGAAGAGTGAAGCCAGAAAAACCTGGTCCCAAGCCCCAATAATTTCTACTCTGACCCTGATCTGCTTTTTTGGATTAATTTTCATAAAACTGATTCGCCGGTTTGGTATGCCAATGACGCAGATAATATCGCATCGCCGAGCAAATCGGGCATGTGATTTTTGATTTTAGCGTTGTCCATTTATTTCAATGTTCGAATAACAATTTGCCATACTGCGCTTCTGCCGTTTCGCGAAGTCCACGGCTATGCCCGGCATCTTCTACGATAATCGCTTTGGCATCGGCGCCTCGTTTTTTATACAACCGCACACAGTCGGTGGTGTGATGCGGAAGTATGTTGTGGTCTTTTTTTCCAGCGATAGCGCGGATGATGATTCCAGGCGAAATGTTTCTAGCAAATTTCTTCGGCGATTGACTGCGCGGCATGGTGTTCCGCCCGCTTCGGTGCTGGCGCCATTGCGGTATGTTGCATGCCATGGATGTCAACACAACCGCATCAAATAAATCGGGCTGTTGTCCGATAATTGCACCTAACATAATTGCTCCACCAGAATGCCCGACTCCAAGAACACGAGTTGCGTTGTATTTTTGTTTTAGATGTGCGACCGTGTGTGCCACGATTGCATTTTTGCGTTTGGTTTTATCATCATCCTTTCTGCTCGGATACCCCGGGCTTTTGTTGCCGAGTTTGTCATGGTATCCCGGGCGTAACAAACTAGTGCTGATTACTTTGCCAGGATGTTTGTCAGCAAACCTTTTTGCCGCATCAAACATATATCGACTCGTCATCCCCACCACTCCGCCCCGCCCGCTGTCACCGTGTATAAAAACTGCCAATGGTTTGTCGCCAGAAAGGTCCGTGCCATATGCTTCGTAATACAATAGATGCTCATCCGTTAATTCTGCGGCGTAAGCGGTATATACACCCAATTGCAATACGCAAACAAAAGCAACTGCGCATCTGGTTTTTATGGAATTTTTCCTCATTTGTGAATAGATTCAAACGGTTGTGCGACTCGCGCAATGGTGTTGGTTTTTTTGATTTTCTTTTGCAGTTGCAAGATGCCGTAAATCAACGCTTCGGCGGTGGGCGGGCAACCGGGCACATACACATCCACCGGCACGATGCGGTCGCAACCGCGCACCACCGAGTAGGAATAGTGGTAGTAGCCGCCGCCGTTGGCGCATGAGCCCATGGAAATCACCCAGCGCGGCTCCGCCATTTGGTCATACACCTTGCGTAGCGCCGGCGCCATTTTGTTGGTGAGCGTGCCGGCCACGATCATGACATCGGATTGACGCGGGCTGGGACGAAACAAAATGCCGAAGCGGTCAAGGTCATAACGCGCCGCGCCGGCTTGCATCATCTCCACCGCGCAACACGCCAGACCAAAAGTCATGGGCCACATCGAGCCGGTGCGCGCCCAGTTGATCAGTTCGTCCAGCCGCGCCGTGGCAAAACCTTCCTGCAATGTTCCTTCCAGTGCCATCAGTTTATTCCCACTCCAGGGCTCCTTTTTTCCACTCGTAAATAAAACCGATCACCAACACCGCGAGGAACAACATCATCGCCCAAAATCCAAACACACCGATTTCGTCCAGCACGATTGCCCACGGAAACAAAAACGCAATTTCCAAATCGAAGATGATGAACAAAATCGCGACCAGATAATAGCGAACATCGAATTTCATGCGCGAATCTTCGAACGCTTCAAAGCCACATTCGTAGGGGGACAGTTTTTCGTCGTAGGGCTTGCTCGGCGCCAGCACCTTGCCGGCGCTGATAGCGATGATGCCGATGCCCAATCCGACCCCGATAAACAGCAGAATCGGAAAATAGTCGGCTAACATGATCGGCCTCCCGGCGGTCGAATGGTCGGTGAAAACAATGGCCAAGGCAATGAAGTTACCACCCGTTGCAGTGTATTTCCCGACGCGGTTTCAGTCAAGGCGAGGGCAATGTGCAAGAGAATTCTCATGAGTCGCCGGACTTGCTGTATTGGTCGAGGCTGAAAGGTCCGGCACCGACGCGGCACAGCACCAGCAAACCGCCGGCGATGGCGATGTTTTTCATGAACAATGCTTGCTGCAGGCTGTCGCCGAAATCAAAATGAAACAACAGTGCGGCGAGCACACAAAATCCCGCCAGTGCCAGCGCGGCCCAGCGGGTTTGCCAGCCGATTACCAGCGCAGCACCGCCACCGACTTCAAGGATGATTACCAGCGGCAACAAAAAGCCCGGTACGCCCTGCGACTCCATGTAGCCGACGGTGCCGTCGTAACCGCCGATTTTGCTGATGCCGGCGAGCAAAAAAATCGCGGCGAGGGCGATGCGTCCGGCCAGTTCGCCGTAAGGGCATACCGTTCCGACCAATTTACAAATTGCGTTCATGGTTGACTCCTGCACGTTGGCTGTGAGTTTGCTAATGGTGCACAGTATACCGCACCCGATGGTAGTCGATGGCAACCAATGACACCGGGCAGATTCGAGGGTGCCGCCTGCATATGCTCAGATACATATGGCACACCTCGTCATTCTCGCTGGCAGGCGGGAATCCAGACGCGGCGAAGCCGCGCAATAGCGGCGGCTTTGCCGCCGGTAATGATAGCGGCTAACGCCGCTGAGTTTAATAACTGGATTGCCCGGAACAAGCCGGGCAATTGTATGTGTTCACTTATTTGATGACAAAATCGGAAATACAATTGACTAACTGACATACTCAGGAGAATCCCATGAGAGATAACAGCAAAGACAGCACAATCGAGAGAAATTATATCCGCAACTGGCAACATTTGTGCGAGGAATACGAGACCGTTAAAGCCGGCAAACACCCTAAATTTCGGTTTGTGATGGCCTTCTATAAGCATCACAACACCCATCGGCAGGTGTTCTTGAAGTATTATCACCGGTATAAAGCGAGCGGCAACGGGCGTGACTTATTGCCGCGGTGCCGAGGTCCGAAGTGGCAGGCATGCGCGCATGCATCTCACGCTCAAGCAGGAAGCCACCCAGCCCGCGGGGGATAACTTCCTGCAGCAGCAGGCAAAGTTTGATGGCTTTGTTGATGAGTACAACAACGAGCGACCGCATCAGGCCCTGGACATGCAATATCCGGTAGAGAGGTACCGTCCTTCCACCCGGCCATACCAGCCACCGGAGGCGCCTGAATATCCGTATCACGACAAGGTGATGCGGGTCAGCCAGGACGGTAAAATCTACATGCATCACAAGACCATAAGCTTCAGTAAGGTACTCGCTGGCCAGCTTGTGGGCATCCGTGAGGTAGAGGACCAGCTCTGGCTGGTCAGCTTCTTGGACTTTGATCTAGGCTATTTTGATGAAGAGGGGTGTAGAGTTGAACCCATTGACAACCCATTTGCTGAGCAGGTGCTAACCATGCCCTCGGGAAAAGTGTAAACCATGTCTTCGGAACAAAGTGTAAACCATGTGTCGGGAAGCACAAGACGCGGCGTAGCCGCCGGTTTTTCGAGCCAGAATGACGACACGAAAAGCGTGTTGTCCGGCTTTTCCGGACTATTAGTGACGTCACGCGAAGCATGACTCATCTACTGTCCAGGCTCAGATACAAATGAGACTTTATTAGTTAAGAAAATCGGGTAGTCCAAGGTGAAATCTATTCACTTAAATCACAGGAGACTACCCGATGCAGATCAAAAGCCTGCGTATCAAATCATACCGCAGTCAGGCGATTGCCGACACCGCCAGTGAACCCGCCATCGCCCGAATAAAGAAACTGGAACTCTATGCCGAGCTCAAATCAGCAGGTTGCACGACATATGCCTGAAAACCATCGGCTGCTCAAAGGCGACCTACTACCGTTGGCTAGAGCGTTATCGGCGGAGCGGCTGGCTGGCTTGAAAAAACAAAGCCGTCGCCCAAAGCGCGTGCGCGGTCGACAATGGACAGCGCGGCAGGAGCAACAAGTGTTGCACTTGCGCAGGCGTTATCCCTTGTGGGGCAAACGCAAGATCTGGAAGGTATTGTCCAGGGATCAGGGACTGCTTCTGAGCATCAGCACGGTTGGGCGCATCCTGGACCGGCTGGTGCGCTTGAAGCGGGTCAAGCCGGCGGCATTTTATTATGGGCGGGTCAAGCCGAAACGCCGGCGCCAGTTCAAGCACCACGCCAAGCGCTGGCAGTACGGGATGCGCGCCAAGCAGCCAGGCGAGCTGATACAGATTGACCACATGAGCGTAGGACTACCAGCGGGCTTTAGCATCAAGGAGTTCAAGGCAGCCTGTCCAGTCACCGGGTTTGTTGCCTTAAAAGCCTATAGCCGCGCGACCAGCAGGAACGCCAAAGACTTCTTGATCTACCTTATTGAACAAGCGCCGTTCAAAATCCGCTTGATACAGGTCAATGGCGGCAGTGAGTTTCGGGATGAGTTTGAGCAAGCCTGCGAGGCCTTGGACCTGCCGCTATTGCGTTGCCGCCTAAAAAGCCGGAATGGAATGGTTGCGTTGAGCGAGCCAATGGCACCAGCCGTTATGAGTTTTACCCGCTGTATGAAGGAGCGTTGACGGCAGCCGCGATCAACCAGGAACTGGTTCATTACCAATGGACCTATAATCATTACCGGCCACACGATAGTTTGGATTTAATGACGCCGATGGCGTACTATCAGCAACCTGCCTTGGCTGCCTGATTTCGTCTCATATGTGGTGAACCCGGACAGGCGATTGCGTTTCCAATGATTAGCAAGTATAAAACAACTTGTTGAAAAATCCTGAGCACATGTGGCGTTAAAATTCATCCCGGAAACCTGTTTTGCGACTTGCCACCGGTGCTTTTTTAGCCGCCGCAAATACTGATTTCATATTTTTAGCCCATATTTTTAGCCCATAGAAAATGCGCACCTCACAACTGCTCCTGGCCACATTAAAAGAGACCCCCGCTGATGCGGAAGTTATTTCCCATCAGTTAATGCTGCGCGCTGGCTTGATTCGACAGGTGGCTGCGGGCATCTACAACTGGCTGCCAATGGGTATGCGCGTGCTGCATAAAGTGCAGCAAATTATACGGCAGGAAATGAATCGGGCCGGCGCCCAGGAAGTGTTGCTGCCCGGGGTGCAGCCGGCGGAACTTTGGCGGGAATCCGGGAGGTGGGAACAGTACGGGCCTGAATTGCTGCGCTTGCGGGATCGGCATGGCCGCGAGTTTTGCCTCGGCCCTACCCACGAGGAAATCATTACCGCTCTGGTCAAAAACGAAGTGCGCAGTTATCGGCAGTTGCCGCTTAATTTCTATCAGATCCAGACCAAGTTCCGGGATGAGATTCGGCCTCGATTCGGGGTCATGCGCGGGCGCGAGTTTATCATGAAAGATGCCTATTCATTCCACGCCGACCAGGCATCGTTGCAACAAACCTACGAGGCAATGTATCAAACCTACTGCGCTATTTTTGATCGTCTGGGATTGCGTTATCGCGCAGTGACCGCGGATAGCGGCAGTATCGGCGGCGATACGTCGCACGAATTTCATGTGTTGGCGGATTCAGGCGAAGACGCCATCGCTTTTTCGACCACCAGCGACTACGCCGCAAATATCGATCTTGCCGAGGCGGTGGCGCGACCGCCAGGGATGGTGGAAGTGCCGAGTTTGTCGGCAACAAAACTCGGCCCGACAACGCGCCCGTCCCCATCCCGGGATAGGACCCGGGAAATGACCTTAGTGGACACGCCCAAGGTCAGAACGATCGCGCATCTGCTTGAGCAATTTGACATTCCCATCGAGAAGACCATCAAAACGCTGGTGGTCAAGGCCTCCGCGCAACATGCCAAACGGCGCCAGCAACCGATAGTCGCCTTATTGATTCGCGGCGATCATCAGTTAAATGCGCTGAAAGCGGAGAAATTGGACGCGGTTGCCAGACCGCTGCAAATGGCCGAAGAATCGGAAATTCGCGTCGCTATTGGCGCCGGCCCGGGCTCGCTTGGACCGGTAAATTTGCCCATCGCCTTTATTGCCGACCGCAGCGTGGCCGCAATGTCAGATTTTGCGGCCGGTGCAAATATTGAGGATAAGCACTACTTTGGCATTAACTGGGGCGGTGATGTGCCGCTGGGCCTGGTTGCCGATATTCGTAACGTTGTCGAAGGCGATCCCAGCCCGGACGGCAACGGCACACTGACTATCGCGCGCGGCGTCGAGGTCGGCCATATTTTTCAACTGGGCACAAAATACAGCACGGCCACGGGCGCCACGGTGCTCAATGAACAAGGCCAGGCCGTTGCCATGGCGATGGGCTGCTACGGCATCGGCGTCACCCGGGTCATCGCCGCGGCCATCGAGCAAAACCACGACGAGCACGGCATCATTTGGCCGGATTCCATCGCCCCCTTCGATATCGCGCTGCTGCCGATTGGCATGCGGAAATCGGCGCGAGTCAAGGATAAAGTCGAGGAGATTTATAGCCAGTTGGAAAATGCCGGCTTCGATGTGCTGCTCGATGATCGCAACGAGCGCCCCGGGGTCATGTTTGCTGATATGGAGTTAATTGGAATTCCCCATCGGTTGGTTGTGGGCGAGCGCAGTCTGGACAAGGGCGTGGCGGAGTATCATCATCGCGCCACAGGGACTGAAAAAGAGTTTGCATTGGAGGCCTTGATCAAGCAGCTATCCAACCTCAAAAGTCAGGGTTCAGGCCCAATTTAGACCCGATTTAGGGTTGCAAATAATTTATTGTTATACAAATAAAGGTGCTACACTCGCCTATCAGATACTAAATGGGCGGCTAAAGTTGCCAAATAGTATTGTTCGAAGGCAGCTTTGTGATCAGTTTTTGTGACGAGGCTGGCGTTTTTTAGCCACTTTGGTGGCCCATTTTTTTGAAGTAAGAGGTTAGCATGTCAGGTGAATTGGTGAATGGAACCGTTAAGTGGTTCAACGATGCCAAAGGTTTTGGTTTTATCGAACGAGAAGGAGAATCAGATGTATTTGTGCATTACCGCGCGATAATCGGCGATGGTCGAAAAACGCTGCGTGATGGTCAACAAGTGACTTTCGAAATTACGGAAGGCGAGAAAGGCCCGCAAGCGGAGAACGTGACACCGTTATAAAAAGCGGGCGTTATACAAATCCGGCGTTGCAAAAGCCGGCAATCATTCCGCAAGTTTGATTGTGGGCTATAAAAACGACCCGCCCGCATCAGGCAACCAACTTGGGGTGGGCGGGCAGATGACAGCTGAAGCCCAATCCAGAAACCTTGGCCAGAAACCTTGACCTGTAAATTATGGTTTGCAGGTATTTGGGGCGGTCTGCGTCCCGGTTTTGGCCGCCTTTCCAAGCAGGGTCGCGGGAATCATGGTTGCGTCAATAATCAGGCAGGCGTCCGCTTAACGCATTTAACATGGACCTAGCCTCGGTATAATCAACCGTGATTGGCCGCGCGGCATTGTTGGCTATCAGCACTAAACTCGGAAATCCTTGCACCCCCAGCGTTCTGCCAAAATCAATTTCATCGGCTAAAACTTGCCGGGTTGAAGTTGAATTCAGAGCGTCTGCAAACGCGCCGCGGTCAAGTCCGATGGACTCGGCCAGCTCAATTAATGTCGAGTCGTCCGCGGGGTTTTTCGCATTGAGGTAATACGCTGTTTGAATGGCGTGCGTCATTTCCTCATCATATTTCGCGCCTTGCCGTCTCGCGGCGATCACCGCCCGGCATGCCGGCCAGGTTGAGCGTCTGGGCGCGCAATTCGCCCAAAAATCAAAATTAAATGCTGTGCCGGGGATTCTCCCTTGTATCACGCGCCAGGTTTGTTGCAAAGATCGCTGCATCTCTTCGGGCATGGGCGAATCCGAATCAGCGGCCAACCCGCCCAGCATTCTGATTACTTTAATGTTTGCCGGCAGTGAAGCCAACAGTTGTTGCAAGACCGGCCGAAACCCCCAGCACCAACTGCACATTGGGTCATGCACATAAACCAACTGCGCGTTTTTCATCCTATTATTCTTGGGCGTCGCTTTATGCCCCGGGTCGCGCGTAATCGACATATTGCCGGCTTTCACCACACGGTCGGGATTAGCCGTTTTGGCCAATCGGCTGCACCTCGACCCAGTCGCCGGCCTTGGCCCCCGGTGACTCATCGGCTAAAACGATGTAGCAGTTAGCCAGGCTCATGGAGCTTAAAATTCCCGAACCTTGTTGCCCGGTGGAGCTGACCACGGTTTCGCCGTTTTCGTCCAAAGACAGGATCCCGCGCTGATATTCCATGCGGCCAGGCCGTTTTTTCAAGTCGCTGAGGGTTTTGACTTTCAGCACTAACGGCACACTGAATTTTTCGCCGGACAATCGCTTGATCGCGGCCCTGACAAAAATCTGGAACGTGACCATTACCGACACCGGGTTGCCAGGTAGCCCAAAAAACACGCGGTTGTTTAGCTTGCCAAACGACATAGGACGACCGGGTTTTATCGCCACCTTGCAAAAGCCGATCTCCCCCAAACCGGCTAGGGCTTGCTTGACATAGTCGGCATCCCCGACCGACGCTCCAGCGGTGGCAATCACCAGGTCGGCGTCCGCGGCGGCGGCCTTACAGGCATCGGCAATCGCATCCAGATCGTCCTTGATGATGCCTAAATCAAGTTGTTGCACGCCAAGCTCGCTCAACATGGCGTGCAGGGTATAACGATTGGAATCGTAAACCTCCCCTGTCTCAAGAGGGCTGCCGACCGACCGCAGTTCGTCGCCGTTAGAAAAATACGCGATTTTAGGGCGGCGAAAAACGGTGATTTTCTGGATGCCCAAAGAGGCCGCCAAGCCGATGTGCGCGGCGCCCAGTTTAATGCCCGCCGGGATGGCGATGTCGCCCGCTTTGAGATCCTCTCCGGCGTAGCGCACGTTAGCGCCGGTTTTATCTCCGGCGGGAATGATCACCCGGCCCTCCGCATGCGCCACTCGTTCCTGAATCACCACGGTATCGGCGCCTGCGGGCATCACGCCGCCGGTCATAATGCGCACGCATTGATCCGGTCCCACCGACCCACGGTGCGGCGCGCCGGCAAATGAAGCGCCTGCCAACTCAAAGCCTTTGGTGCCGACCTTTGGCAGGTCATCGCCATTCACCGCATAGCCATCCATGGCGGAATTGGTGTGGTTGGGCACATTAAATGCGCTGATGATATCCTTTGCCGTTACCCGGCCTAAGGCGGAATATACGTCGATCGTTTCCTGGTCGGTGATAGGAACAATGGTCTCACGAATGTGCGCCGTGGCTTGCGCTACGGTTATGGCGCTGGAATCGAAATCACATGAAACCGGATTTTGGTCCGGATTTTGATTATTAGTCATGGCGCACATTTTTTGTGGTCGGTCGGTCGGTCAGGCAATGGCGCGCACTGCCGATTCCAGTCGCCCGATTTTCCGCCGGATTTATGCACTAACCTGATCGCCTGCATCTGCATGCCGCGATCAACCGCCTTGCACATATCGTATATCGTCAACAAGGCGATCTGAACCGCAGTCAACGCCTCCATTTCAACACCGGTGCGCTCGGTCGTCTTGGCGGTCGCCGTGCATATCACGCCAGGATTTTCTGCATCGATATCAAACTCGATGTTTATTGCGGTCAACATGATGGGGTGGCAAAGCGGCACCAACTCGGCGGTGCGTTTTGCCGCCATAATCCCGGCTATGCGGGCAATAGCGAGTACGTCGCCTTTCTTATGGCGGCCCTGTCGGATCATTTCCAGGGTCGTGCTATCCATGATAATACGACCTTCCGCCACGGCTTTGCGCTGGGTCGATTCCTTGTTGCCGAGGTCAACCATATTGGCTGCTCCTTGTGTATTGAAGTGCGTTAACTTGGCGTTCATTGTCCTGCTTTCATGTCATGTTCAGCATTATGCTTTTCATTGGCATTGCGATATCTCAGGCATTTTCACTATATCGCGAATAATAGTGATATTGTAGTGTGGCTGAGGAAACATTGAAACCGATCGCAATACCCGCAAACATCGCCGTAAACAACATCGCCGCAAACAACACATGTCGCCAGCTCCTCGAAACGACCCATTAGCGCAACCCTAGTAATTGACGAGAATCCACTGTGCATAGCGACTCGATCCTGTTTTCCATATTCTTGATTTTCAGCGGCGCGGCGTTGTTGGCCACCGTCGCGCTGTATATGCGCCAGGCCATGCTGGTCGCCTACCTGGTTCTGGGCGCAATGCTCGGACCCTGGGGCGCTGGCCTGGTGACCGATGCGCAGTTAATTCAGGACATCGCCAGAATCGGCATAATCTTTTTACTGTTCTTGCTGGGTCTCAATTTAGCCCCGCAAAAACTATTCCAACTCATCAAGGAAACCACTTTGGTCACCCTGTTTGGCACGCTCGCCTTCGGCGGAGTCGCCAGTATAGTGGCCTGGGGATTCGGCTTCGCGCTGGCTGATGTCGTCATAGTCGGTGTCGCCGCTTCTTTTTCCAGCACCATCATCGGGCTGAAACTCCTGCCCACCACGGTCCTGCATCATCGTCATACTGGCGAAGTCATCATAAGCGTTCTGTTGCTTCAAGACCTGATTGCCATTATTGCCATGCTGGTGATTCAAGGGTACGGACAAGGGGCCTTGCCGCTGGCCGACATTGCGCGCTTGTTTTTGGCATTGCCGGCGCTCGGGGTTATCGCCTGGCTTGGGCATCGCTATGTCGTGCTTAAATTATTTCTCAAATTCGACCGCATCCAGGAATATGTATTTCTGCTGACCATAGGCTGGTGTCTCGGCATCGCCCAACTGGCCGAGGTCATGGGATTGTCCTACGAAATCGGCGCGTTCGTCGCCGGCGTTGCCATTGCCACCAGCCCGATCGCGCTGCACATCGCCAGCAGTTTCAAGCCGTTGCGCGATTTCTTTCTGGTGCTGTTTTTCTTTGGCTTGGGCGCCGGCTTCGATCTTGTCGCCGCCGCCGATGTGGTTATCCCGGCTACCGTCATTGCCATTTTGTTGCTCATCATCAAGCCGGTGGTGTTCAGGTTCCTGCTGGTCAAGCAAGCGGAATCAAATGCGCTGGCCTGGGAAACCGGGGTGCGCCTGGGTCAGTTGAGCGAGTTCTCGTTGCTGATTGTTTTTGTTGCCCGGCAAAACGGGTTGATTGCCCTGGAAACGTTGTATCTGGTTCAACTGGCGACGATTATCACTTTTATTATTTCCGCTTACTGGATCGTCGCCAAATATCCCACCCCGATCGCGCTCAATGATGAGTTGCGCCGCGATTGACCACGGCATCGCCAACATGAACATGAAAAATAATCTTGCCCGCGACCTGCTGCGCCGCCGCAATCGCGGCATGCATTCGGCGCGCTCGATCGCCGTCGGGCGCAGTTTCAAAACGCAACCACGCGATGTTTTCGTGGTGACCTATCCGAAGTGCGGCACTACTTGGGTGACGCAAATCGTGCATCAGTTGCGCACCGGCGGCGACATGTCATTCGGCGAGATAACGCAAGTCGCGCCGTGGGATATTCTCGCGCATGACTGCGGACAATCGTTGGACGCCGCGCATCCGAACTGCGACTTTCGTCTGTTCAAATCGCACGAAGCGGCGCATCGCATTGCCGCGCCGGCCAAGTATATTTATGTCGCGCGCGACCCGCGTGATGCGTTGGTGTCGTTTTATTATTTTTTGCCGTCGTATTTTATGCTGCCGAAAAACGAGTTGAGCATGGAAGATTTTTGCGAGTTTATCTTCGCCGGCAGGTCGCACTCGGGATACATTTGGGAGCACTTGCTGGGTTGGTGGCGACGGCGACATGACGCGGATGTGCTGTGGTTGTTTTTTGAAGACTTGAAAGACGACTTGCCGCGACAAGTTCGCCGTGTCGCGGCGTTTGTTTTTGATGCGACCGCCAGGGAAGGTGGAAGTGCCGATTTTGCAGGAGCAAAAAACCGGCCGACCGCCAGGGAAGGTGGAAGTGCCGATTTTGCAGGAGCAAAAAACCGGCCGACCGCCAGGGAAGGTGGAAGTGCCGATTTTGCAGGAGCAAAAAACCGGCCGCCCGCCGACTTGCGGCGACGCATCGACATCGCCATTGAACGCTCATCATTTGAGTTCATGCGCGCACACGCGGTGCAGTTCGACGAGCACTTCACTTTCGCCAAACGCCGCGCCGCGATGGGCCTGCCGCGCGCTGCGGTGTATGACGGCATCGGCAAAGTGCGCGCCGGCGGCGGCGGCGACGGCAAAATGAAAGTGGGCGCGCGCGACCTCATCCCGCCATCCATCATGCGCCGCTTGGAGGCGAAGTGGCGCGAGGTGTTGGCGCGACCGACCGGCTGCGCCAACTACGCTGAGTGGCGGCGGGGATGGCACGCCGCCGACGATTAAGGTGTTCCGTTAAAGAGGGGGACGGATGTTTGACTGGATTGCGCGTATCGTCGACTTTGGCTTCCTTGGCAATTGCTCCTGCATTGCTCTAATAAGCTATGTCCATGTAGCGATGCGTCACCCCCCCGCCGTCATTCCTGCGGAAGCAGGAATCCAGTAACAAACATGCGGCGGCGAAGTCGCCACCACATACGGCGAGGCGACGCCACGACGACATCGCGCCGCCGGCGATAAGGTGTCCCGCTAAAGCGGGACGGATGTTTGACTGGATTCCGTGTCAAGCACGGAATGACGGGCCTGGGGCGGCGTCAGCCACGATCACGGTTACGGTGGTGACGGCATGGCGGTGACGGGCGACGACCGTGGCGCCGACAAAAATCAGATGGCGAACAGCGGCGCTAGTGAGGCGTTGAGCGTTTGCACGGTGGCGCCGCTGGCGCGGTCCAGCACTAACACCGCGACGCCGAGGTTGGCGCGCTGCCAGTCGGCCGGAAGGTCAAGCGCGCGGTCATCGCGGTTGGCGCCGCGGCGGATGGCGAACGGTCGGCTAAAATGACGCACCACGAAATCGTGCCGCAGCGTTTTGCCGCGGTTTTCGCCGCCGCCGATTTGCCGGGTGATGCCGCTTTCATAGAGCGCCAAATACGCTTGCGCGGAGTCGTGCGCGCTGTCCACTTCAATGCGCACCGCGATACCATTAGCGGCGCGGCGGATGTGCAACTTAATGTGCGCTTGCGCCGGGCGCGCATTGGCGGTGCGGATGGCGCGGATGATGTTCGCGCCGCCACGCGCGTCGCGGCCGTCGACCGTGAACTGCGGGGTGTAGATGGCGCGTTGTTGCACTCTCGCCGCCACTTCGCGCTGGCGCGCGCTGAACGCCGGTTTTGAATAGGGATCAGTCCAGCCCAACCGGTTCCAGTAATCCACATGAAACGCCAGCGGCACGGCGTGGAAATTTTGCGCCAACGATGCGCCGAGTTGCCGCAGCCAGTCATCCGCGGCCGGGCAACTGCTGCAGCCTTCGGAAGTGTACAGTTCAACCAGCGGGCTTACTGTGGCGCGACTGGTCGCCGCTAGCGCGGGCGCGGCGGTTCCGTCCTCGCCCGCCAACCCCGTTGCCAACGCGGGCGCACCGCCTAAGGCAAGCGTGAAAAAAAGCGGCGTGACAAAAAGCGCGCGCACCGCGAAAAAATTCCGCAACTGCATCATCAGGGTCGCAATTTCATGGTCCTGCGCTCGCGGTCATTGCTGAAATAATCCGGCATATTGTTCATATCCGGTTTCGGCCAGTTCTTCCTTTGGAATAAATCGCATGGCCGCCGAATTCATGCAGTAACGCAATCCGGTCGGCGTCGGCCCATCTTTGAACAGGTGGCCTAAATGAGAGTCTGCGTTGTAACTTCTGATCTCGGTCCTGGGAAAAAGCAATTTGTAGTCGGTTTTTTCCACAATATTGTCCGGCTCAAGCGTCTGGGAAAAACTCGGCCAGCCGCTGGGCGAATCGAACTTGTCGCGCGACGAAAACAACGGCTCGCCGCTGACAATGTCCACATAGATGCCGTCGCGTTTTTCGGCATTATACGCGTTGCTGAATGGCCGCTCGGTCGCGTCGTTTTGCGTGACCTGAAACTGCAGGTCGGTCAACTTCGCTTTGATTTGGTCGATGGACGGCTTGGTATAAGTCGCGGTCGCGGTCGTCGTGATCGTCGTGATTTTTTGGGGTTCAGTGGATGACATTTTTTGCTCGCTGGTGGTCGGTTGTGATTGCGTGTGGTTCAGCATGGCGGCCAAGCCGACGCCGACCAGCACCACGCCGCCGACTAACGGAATGATAATTTTCATGTTATTGACTCATTATTTAGGGTTTGCCGATTACATTATGGCATACATGATGACACGCATTACGGCGCGGAGTTCAACCCGCGCAAAAACCGATTCAAGCACGATATGTCATCCAACACATCATCGGCGTGCGCGCTAAGCGCGGCGCGGTCGTGCGCGCCGGTCAAAACGCCGATGGAATAGGCGGCGCCTGCATTCTTGCCCATGTTCAAATCCTTGGGGCTGTCGCCCACCATGATCACCTGCTTGGCGGCAAGCCCGCAGGATTGACAAAAAGCATGCACCATGCCGGGTTCGGGCTTGACCCCGTAGCCGCTATCGGCGCCGCAAACAAAGTCAAACAAGCCGGTTAATTGCAGCGTTGCCAGCATGCGCCGCGCATTTTTTTCGTCATCCATGGTCGCCAATCCCAACCGCATGCCGCGCGCTTTCAGGCGGTTGAGAAAACCGTGCAGATCCTCTATTGCGGGCGCATAGCGGCTGGCGGCGCGGGAAAATATCTGTTTGATATGATGCAAATTTTCACCGACAATGGGCTGCCCGATTTGCTGAGACCAAAATTCCAGGATTTGCTGGTTGCTGGCCGAGGTCAATAGCGAATCGCTGACCCAACCGCCAGTTTCTGGAATGAACCCGCCATCGGTCATCAACGATTCCTTGAGTTCGGGTCGCCCCATGCTTTGTGCGATAAATTGCGTGACCTGAACATAGGGCGCCAGCCAACTGCCATTGAAGTCCAGCAACGTGCCGTCCTTGTCAAACAGGATGCCTTTGATCGTGTGAGCGTTTGCGTTTGATGTTTTCGTCATTGCCTGATTTAAATTTTGCTGCTCTGGATTTTGCCACGCGCGATTTTAATGGACGGCACCCAGCAATAGCCGTCCGGATCAAGCACAAAACATTCGCGCAAGCCATGCGGCTTGTCCGCGGTTGACTGCAGGATTTCATACCCGCCTTGGCGCGCGCGGCGTTCGGCGCGGTCGGGGTCCACTTGATACAATCGCAACTCAACCCCGACGCCGCGCACACCGGCTTCCGGCAGTAGCGCGGCGAGCGGGTGGGCGGCGTAGGTTTGATCGCCATGCAGTTGATAGAGTCGATCTCGATGTTTGAGTAACGCATAGTCTGTGGATGACCGCAAAGCGGTGAAATCGAAGACTGTGGTAAGAAATTTCACGGTATTGTGGACCTTCGACACCAGCAAGTTGACGCCGAAATCATCGAGGAGATGGCCGACTTGTTCGCCGCTGAGCGATTCGAAATTAGTCATGCGCCGGAAACTCGCTGCGCACTTGCAATGTCGGCGCAAAAAACATTCACGACAATCTCTCGCTCGCGGTGCGCGCTTTGACTTTAGCGATCGCCGCGATACGTTGCTTTCGAATCGCCGCCTTGATTTTTGCGCCGGTGATTTTTTTATCGCTCGCATCGCCGCCGGCTTGCGCGACTTCGTTGGCAACCTTGCCGCCGTCCACCGCCAATGCCGCGCGATGATAGTCCAATAACAAATCCATTTGCGCGGCATCATCATTTTCGCGGCCGCTACGCCCGCGCTTGTCGGCCAGGCAGCACAGCGCAAACCCGTCAATCAATTGCGGTTTTCTGAAGCCGTCGAATTTTTCCAGTAGCCGCATGACCGTGCTCGCTTTCAATTGCCCAATCCGATGGCAATGCAAGTGGAATTCGCAGACTTTCAACGCAAATGATCGGTATTGACTGGGCACATTCAAGCGCTCGCAAAGCTGCTTAATCGGTTTCAAACCTCGTTTTTCGTGCCCTCTGTGGCTGGGCAATTCTGACATCGGCGTCAATGCTTTTCCAAGATCGTGGAGCAGAACAGCAAATAAATTCATCGGATTGTCGGTCAGTCGGTCAGCCGCGTCCAATGACATTAAAATATGTATTCCGGTGTCGATTTCCGGGTGATATTTCTCGGTTTGCGGCACCCCGAATAACGCATCGATCTCTGGCAGTATTTTTCCCAGCGCACCGCAGGCTCTGAGTTCGCGAAAGAATACCGCGCAATGTTTTTCCTGTAAACTGGCATGCATTTCCTGCCACACCCGCTCCGCGACCAGCGCATCCACTTCGCCATTATCGACCATGTCCGCCATCATCGCCTGAGTATCCGCGGCCACGCGGTAGCCTTCGCCGGCATAGCGCGCCGCAAATCGGGCCACCCGCAATACTCTTACCGGATCTTCCTTGAAGGCATCGGATACATGGCGAATCAGCTTTTCTTTTATATCCCGCTGCCCGCCGAAGGGATCGATTAGATTGCCCTGACGGTCCATCGCCATGGCATTCATTGTCAGGTCGCGCCGTTGCAAATCTTGGCGCAATGTAATGTCGGGATGGCTGTCGAATTCAAAACCATGATAGCCCTTCGCGGTCTTGCGCTCAGCCCGCGCCAATGCATATTCCTCGCCGCTCGCCGGATGCAGAAACACCGGAAAATTCTTGCCCACCTGCTTGAAGCCCAGTTTCAGCATTTTCTGCACGCTGGCCCCGACCACCACCCAATCCCGATCCTTGCGCTCAAAACCCATAATTTGATCGCGCACCGCGCCACCGACCAAATAGGTTTCCAAATTTTGCGCCGGATCAGTCATTATTCTGTGATATCGCTTTTTAAAACCAACTGTTATGGGTTTATTATGCAAGCAGCCACATTTTGTTGAGGATGATCGGGATGCGACTAAAACGGCCGTTGTAACAACAATGACGGCAAACGCGGAAAAGAAATTAAATTTTTCGGGGGCCGATGTGCTCCTGGCCACGGGCTTGCGCTAACCTTACCTGTTTTTCGCGTTCGGCATAACGCGCTTTGTCTTTTTTTGTGCTGCGCGCAAAACACGCCGGGCAACTCACGCCGGCTTGATATTTTTCGCTTTGTTTATCCTGATCGGTGATCGGCAGACGGCAGGCATGGCACTGAGCGTAGCTGCCCTGGCGCAACTGGTGATCCACGGTTACCCGCTCATCGAAAACAAAACACTCCCCCTGCCATTTTGATTCGCTCTGCGGGATCTGCTCCAAATATTTCAAGATGCCCCCTTTCAAGTGGTACACCTGATCGAAACCCTGTTGCTTTAGAAATGCCGTGGATTTTTCGCACCGAATCCCGCCGGTGCAATACATGGCGATTTTTTTGTGCTTGGCGGGATTCAAATGGCGCGCCGCAAATGCGGGAAACTCGCGGAAATTAGTGGTCTGCGGGTTGGTGGCGCAAGCAAATCGCCCGACAAATCGCCCCACTTTTATTTCGTACTGATTGCGCGTATCCACAACCAGCACATCGGCATCATCCAACATATTATTCCAATCTTTCGGTTCCACGTAGGTGCCGACTGATTCGCGCGGATCAATATCAGCCACGCCCAAGGTTACGATTTCCTTTTTCAGTTTAACCCGAGCGCGCTTGAAGGGCAGTTGCTCGGCGGCAGAGCGCTTGACTTCGAGTTCATGTAGTCCCGGCTGTCGATTGAACCAGCCTAAAAACTCATCCATATTGGGTCGTGTTCCGGCGATAGTGCCGTTGACGCCTTCCTTTGCCAACAGGATAGTGCCGCGGATTTTGTGTTCGTGCAGTTTGGCTTGAACCGGGATTCGGAAGGAGACGAAATGATCCAGCGCGGTAAATTTATACAGCGCGCAAACAACGAATTTTGCGCCGTTCATGGTGGTGCGTATCGTCCCGTGTTCATGGTGTTCATGGCATCTCGATGACCACGCAACCGTCTTTGCCGCCTTGCTCAATAGCCTCATGGGCTATCGCGGTTTGTTCCAGCGACCAGGTTTGCGCAATTCTATGGCGCAACTGATCCTTGGCAAGGGCGCGGTTGATATCCAGTATCGCCTGCTGTTTCGCGGTCTCCGGCATGTTGTAAACCATGATCATGCTGACCGAAATATTCTTGAACATCATCGGATAAAAAGGGATGACGGGTTGCGGCGCCAGCGACGATGAGTAGGTTGAAATGATTCCGCCGGTTTTCAGCACCGCCGCGCTGGTCTCGGCGTTGACGCCGAATTCCACTTCGAC
Source organism: Candidatus Spongiihabitans sp. (assembly GCF_965247905.1). Lineage (GTDB taxonomy): Bacteria > Pseudomonadota > Gammaproteobacteria > Arenicellales > Poriferihabitantaceae > Spongiihabitans. The sequence goes on from NZ_OZ252047.1 coordinate 54,588, forward strand.
AATTCGATCGACGCCCTTGCCGCTCGTGAACTCGGCGATGGCGCCGGCCAAATCATCCGCGCGATAGTTCAATACTTCATCGGCGCCGGTTTGCCGCGCCACCTTGACGCGCGCGGCGCTGCCGGCGGTGGCGATGACGCGCGCGCCGGCAGCCTTGGCCAGTTGCGCGGCGTAGTAGCCGACGCGCCCGGACGCGCCGGTGACCAATATGTTCAGCCCGGAAACATCGCCCTGAATGAACACCGCTCGGTGCGCGGTCATTAGCGGGATGCCGAGACAGGCGCCGATGTCAAATCCGATGTTGTCCGGCAAGGCTGGCGCGGTCATGGACGGCACCGCGACATACTCGGCCGCGCTGCCCATATGGCGTTCAAACTGCGCTTGGTAAATCCACACGCGCTGGCCGATGCGGTTTTCCGAGACGCCGTCGCCGACCGCTTCAATCACGCCGGCGCCGTCGCTGTGCGGGATGATGAAGCCGGCCGGGAACTCCACGGCTTGACCGCCAGCGCGCTTTTTAATATCCGAAGGATTGACCGCTGACGAATGCAGGCGCACCAAAACATCGCCATCGCCCACCACGGGCATGTCGCGCTCGCCGTAAATCAGAACATCGGCGGCGGCGCCTTGTTGTTCATACCAGACTGCTTGCATCGGTTATGGAATGTGTTTTGCGGTCGTGTACTTGACGGCAGGGTTACCAGTTTACATTCTGAGTAGCGTCAGGATGTTACCATAAGGGTCTTTGGAATGCGCCAGCGTGCCGCCCCAGGTTTGTTTTTCCGGGGGACCGGTGAACCCCACGCCCTCAACCGCGCACCGCCTAGGTCGAACCCGGCCCAGGCAAACTTTTGGTCGGCAAAGGTTAAGGGGAGACCGATGGACTTTTCATAAAAATCCACCGCGCGGTCCCAGTCGGTGGTGAAAATTCGAATGGCATAGAGTTTCACTTTAGAAAAAATTCAAGACCCGTAGCAACGCTTCTGAGTAGCTGTCCCTTCGATATCATAATCTCCCCCTCTTTGCGACATATGTTGGACAACACTTCCGTTACGAATCAAGAAATAGTGTGTCTTTTCTCCAGTGTATCCGCCGAAACTATTTTTAGCATTGACCCCATAACAAACAGCATACCCGAATTTGGCGGCCCCGAAATAGGAAGACCATTGTGAGTGAGGCCCCTTTATTTTTCGCAACTGCGCCGATGATGGATCTTTCAAAACCCGCTGGAGAAATCCTTTGACAATTCGTTCGTATTCCGCAGGATATGCGCCATAATCAGCGTTTGCTATCTCACTAGCGGTCGGTTGTGACGCACAAGCGGACAACGCTATGAACGGAATGATTACAAAAAGCTTTGTGACGACAGAATAGAAATCTTTTGTTATGTATTTGCGCATGAGAATTCATCTCCTTTTAGGTATGGAAAAAGGATTTTAAATAGGCTTGATAGCTGGGTCAAGTGCCCGTGCAAAACCACCACATTTCCCAGAGGCTCGTTTGTCTCTTCAATACCCTTATCTTCCGTTTCAATGCTGCTGCCCGAACTCCACCGCGCGGCGGGTGGCGCAAGGGGTGCTTATCCCAGCGGACGCGACCGTGTATCAGTCTAACCATGCTGTTGCTGAAGCGCCCACATTTGAGAATACAACCGGCCACCCGCAACCAGCGACTGGTGGGTGCCGCGTTCCACGATTTCCCCTTTATCCAAAACAATTATTTCATCGGCGTTGATCACCGTGGATAAGCGATGGGCGATTACCAAGGTGGTATTGTTGATAGAAACATTTTCCAATGCCTGTTGTATTGATTTTTCTGAACGGCTGTCCAGGGAAGATGTTGCTTCATCGAATATCAGAATTCGCGCGCCTTTTACCGCAACTCGAGCGATGGCCACCCGTTGCTTCTCGCCGCCCGATAATTTCAATCCGCGTTCACCAACCAGAATATCGTAGCCTTGTGGATGCTGGCTTATGAAATCGTGAATTTGAGCAATCTTTGCAGCTTCGACGATTTCCTGATCGCTCACCCCTGGCCGGCCATAGGCAATATTGTAGCCAACGGTTTCATTGAACAAAACAGTGTCCTGGGGAACAACCCCGATTACTTGGCGCAGACTTGCCAGCGTGAGTGATTTGATATCCTGATCGTCGATATAAATAGCGCCGGAATCCGGATCGTAAAATCGAAGTAATAACCGCGCCAGCGTTGATTTTCCCGAACCGGATGGTCCAACCAGAGCAAGCATTCCGCCGCCGACCTCAAAACTAATATTTTTAAGGATCGGATTGTCGGCCTGGTAGGCGAAATTTATATCTTCAAACCTGATTTGCCCTTTTTTAAATTTCAATACTGACGCATTATCGCGCTCAACAATTTTGGGGCGCTCATCCATCAGATCAAACATTTTTTCCATGTCCACCAGCGAGTGATTCAAGTCTCTATATACCGAGCCGAGAAAGTTCAGAGGAATATAGAGTTGGATTAAAAACGCGTTAATCATGACAAAATCACCCAGGCTCAGCGTTTCATCAACCACGCCATTGGCGGCCAGGATCATCAGCACAGCCAACCCGACCGCAACAATGAAGCCCTGCCCCGCATTCAGGTAGGAAAGCGACAGGTTATTGTTCAGCGATGCGCTGACCCAGCCTTTAAGAGCATCGCCGTAGCGCTTCATCTCCAGTTGCTCGTTGCCGAAAACCTTGACCGTCTCGTAATTCAACAACGAGTCCAGCGCGCGCGTATTGGCGGCGGAATCCGATGCGTTCATTTGCACCCGAAAGCGAGTGCGCCATCGGGTTATCATGAAAGTGAACGCGCAATAAATGACAATCATGAGCACCGTGATCAGCACGAAGCGAAGGTCCAGTTGCAGCCAAAGAATATACAGCACCATCACAATCTCGATGGCGATGGGGACAATATTAAAGACGATGATTCTGAGGAAATTGGTGACCGCCATATTGCCGCGCTCCATGTCGCGGGACAATCCGCCGGTCTTGCGATCCAGATGAAAGCCTAAGGAAAGGTTATGCAGATGCTCGAACACGACCATGGAAATATGGTGAATGATCACCACCCCGGCTCTGGAGAACACCACATTGCGCATCTCGTTGAACAGGATTGTGCTAAACCGCAAGACCCCATAAGCGATTAGCAATGCCATCGGCACAACTAAAACCGCATTGCCGCCGCCGCCAAAATGATCGACAATGTTTTTCAGCACAAGGGGGACCGACACATTGGCAACGCGGGCGAGCGCCAAAAATATCAGAGCCACGCCAATCCTGTAGCGATACTTCCAAAGATATGGCAACAATCGCCTGGCGACTCGCCAGTCGCCTTTTTTATCGGTTGCGATTAAAAGTCTTGGAGACATATTACCCTGTTCCTGTGCGCGCTCTGCTTTGTGCGGCTGCGGACTGGCGACGCGTTCAGGGGCGCGGCGGATGGTGTGTTGGATTTTGGGCGGTTGATTATTTGTCTCTTGAGCCCAGGTAATTGAGCAGATCGATATCGGTGATTATTCCGAGCAGGCTGTCGCCGTCATCCGGATTGGTGATTAGCGGCACCTTGCCTTCGGTCACCAATTTGGACACGCGGTCGATGGAATCATTTGGCGCCACGAATTCAACCGAGGTGTCCACCAGATTATCGATGCTGTCGTCGACGCTGGCTTGGCTGTTGAAAATCGCTTTCAAAATGACATGCTCGCGAATGATTCCCTTGATCCATCCATTTTCATCCAGCACCGGCATTTGACTGACCCCGGCTTGGCTCAGCCTGGCGATGACCGCGGAGATCTTGTCAGTTTGGTGGGCCATGATAATAGCCTGCCCAATATCCTGCCGCGCGCCTAATTGCTTCATCATATCGGCAACAGTGCCCATTTTAGATTCCAGAAAACCGACCTCGCGCATCCAGTCGTCGTCGTACACTTTGGACATATACCGATTGCCGCTATCGGGAAAAATGATCAGCACATTCTTGCCAGCCAGGCGATCGCCTGCCTCATCATTTTCTTGCCCGGTATTTTCTTGTTTAGCATTTTGCTGCGCGATCCATTTTTTCGCCCCGACCAGGGCGCAACCTGAAGACACGCCGGCGTAAATGCCTTCGCTTCGCAGCAACGCCCGGGTCATCAAGAACGACTCTTTGTCCTCAACCTGCACCATGTCATCAATTTGGTCAAAATCATAGTTGCCCGGGATGAAATCCTCACCGATGCCCTCGATTAAGTAACCCTCGGCCGGGGTTTTTGGCGCGCCAAATTTAAACGTATCATAAACAATCGACCCGATTGGATCGACCGCAACAATTTCCACGCCTGGTTTGTTTTCCTTGAGAAATTTTCCAATCCCGGTAACCGTCCCCCCGGTACCAATCCCACATATAAATACATCAATATCCGGCATCTGCCTGAGTATTTCCGGCCCGGTATTTAAATAGTGGTATTCGCGGTTGGACAGGTTGTTGTATTGATCGATATACAACGAGTTCGGTATTTCCTGCGCCATGCGCCGCGACACTGAGTAATAACTGCGTGGATCATCGGGTTCAACGGCAGTCGGCGTAACGATCACTCTGGCGCCAAACGCGCGCAGATTCTTGATTTTTTCCTCGGACATCTTATCCGGCAGGATAAACACGCATTGGTAGCCTTTAATTGCCGCGGCGATCGCCAGCCCCACGCCGGTGTTGCCGCTGGTGCCTTCAATAATGGTGCCGCCGGGTTTTAAGGCGCCGCGCTTCTCGGCGTCTGCAATCATCCACCAGCCGATGCGATCCTTTATAGATCCACCGGGATTGGTAAACTCCAGCTTGGCGAATAAATTGGCATTAACGCCCTCGGCGATTTTATTGAGACGCACGATAGGCGTGTTGCCAATCGCTTCAATGACGGAATCAAAAACCATAGTCAAATAAAATTATGATCGACTCAAGTTATCAGAACGGTGACAATAGGTTAGAGACGATATGGATTGGTTATCCAGGGCGTCCCTATTGTTAATATAATATACGACACGATTTGGTATAATTACAAAATGAACAAGAAACTTATATTTTCAAGTAATGATGTTGTCAGTTCTGGATACAGGATTTATAACGGTGACTGTGTTGATATTTTAGCAAAATTATCCGAAAAATTTGCGAAACTTATTTTTGCAGACCCGCCCTATAACCTGCAACTAAAAAATGAACTTTATCGCCCAAACCAAACTAAAGTAGACGGCGTTGATGATAATTGGGATCAATTTTCATCGGTTGCCGAATACGATGAATTCACAGAACAATGGCTTACTGCATGCCGCCGGGTCATGGCCGATGATGGCACGATTTGGGTGATTGGATCTTATCATAATATTTTTCGAGTAGGGCGAATTATAATGGATTTGGGTTTTTGGATATTAAACGATGTGCAGTGGTATAAAACCAACCCGATGCCTAATTTTCGTGGTGTCAGATTTACCAATGCCACTGAAACATTGATTTGGGCTAAAAAATCAGAAAATCAGAAGAAATATACCTTTAATCATCAAGTAATGAAGCAGTTAAATGGCGGCAAACAAATGACTTCTGTTTGGCAGATACCACTTTGCACAGGTTTGGAAAGAATTAAAAACGCACAAGGTAAAAAAGCTCATTCAACTCAAAAGCCAGAGGAATTATTAAAAAGAGTAATTTTATCCAGTAGCAGTGAAGGGGATTTAGTATTAGACCCATTTTCTGGTAGTGGTACAACCTGTGCAGTTGCAAAAAAACTTAACCGAAAAAGTGTTGGCATAGAAAAAGAAAAAGAATATATAAAAATTAGTGAAAAACGACTTAAAAATATAAACCAAAATAATTTTAAACATCTAAGAGTTGTAGAGCCCAATAAAACATCTGTTTCACGAATTAGTATGGAACAATTAGTCCAATCTAATTATATAAAAGAGTCTCAAGTTATCTACACAAGAAATAAAAAATATTCTGCTGTTGTTTTGTCTGACGGTAGTATAAGAAACGGCGCTGGAAACGGCTCAATACATAAAATTGGCGCCATGCTAAAAGAATCCGAAAGTTGTAATGGCTGGATGTTTTGGTATTACGAAAATCAAGGAAAATTAACTTTGATAGATGAGCACCGTAAAAATTATAGGAAACAACATGGATTATAAAAAATTTGAAAATATTTTTAACAAAACTATTTTTGAGAAATCTAAACCAGATTTAATAAGAAAAATCGCAACTTATCCAGAAAGGTACGTTGGCCTATTTAGGCCTACCAAACCAAAAGTCAAAATTATTCAAAACTTGTTACAATCCCATGAAATTAGATTTGGTGATGCTTTTGAGTTTTTAATAGAGGAGTATTTGATAGAATCTGGGTTTTCTATCCTAAATAAAAGATTTGATAATGATGGCGATACTTTAGAATTAGACCAGATGTTTTTTAAGGGAACTATCAAGGAAAGTTGACAAAACGCCAAGAATGAAACAAACAGATAAATCCACCCGCGCTTTGTTAGCTATGCCGAAACCTCGTGGTAAGGTGCCTCTTGTTAAAAAATCAGACCTCAAACGTCACTTTAAACTCGTTGTTGTCGGCGGTAAGCTAGTTATGCGGGAAGTCAAGTGAATCCGGGGCTTGTCAACTTTCCTTGATAGTTCCCTTTTTTAATGGTAGTTGTATATTTTTTGTCGAGCAAAAAGTAAGAGACGACCACGATTCAAGCAAGAAAAGAGGACAAATTGATAATTTTGAAAGGAAAATAGCCGCTATTCTTGAAAAATACAAAGACAAGAAAGTGGAAGGATTTTTCTATTTTATTGATGATGGCTTCACTAAAAACAAGAATTTTTATACGGAACAGATTCAGAAATTATCTAATGATTATGGGCTTTCTTTACATTTGTCATATGGGAATGATTTGTTTAACCAATTGGGGAAAAGAAAGATTTGGAGTGAAATTTTAGACCATTTAAAAACTTGGAAAAATAATATTCCTGATTTACCAGAAATAAATTTTGATAAAAATCCACAACTAAGTTTCGATGAAATAAAGCATTTAAAGCCTATCGTATACAGAAAGTTGTTTTCTAATAATGATTTAGATAGTTTGTTATGCGTTTTATTTCCTCAGAAAGAAACATTAAACCTATTAAGTCAACATTTTGAAAAAATGCATGCAAGTGGTGAAGGTAAAATATACAAAACATTAAATGATTTATGCGTAAAGACAACAAGCCGTCTAACAAACACTCCACCTGACCGCTTACGCGTAAGGTAAGTAAGGAATGGAAGTCCTGAACGATATCGCATGCTTCGTTTCAGAGAGATGGAACGAAATATGGCCTGTTTTCCTAGCAATATTCTTTGGCGCATGGAGCGCGCTCCAATTTCAAAAGAGTTGGGAAAAATCAAAACAAATAACATATGAACTGCGTTCTGGTAAGAGAGCACAGTTCGCGCTTATGAGTCAGCATCAAGTCCTAATAAGTCTCAACAAGCAGTATCTCTCTGAATGGAGGGATGATTCGGATCGGCATTTAAAACTTCATCCTCTTACTGCCAGCTTAGAATTTCAGAAAGTAGACATAGATTCACTTTTGTATATCCTAGATACAAATGACCCTGACTTGCTTAATGAGGTCATGGTTGCACAGCAGAGTTTTCAAACAGCCATGGGTGTTCTCGAAAAAAGAAATAAATATCATACGGACTTCCAGCAAAGAGCCGCAAAAATTGGGGACGCAGCTCTTGATAAGGCAACAGTAGCTATTCTTGGCGACATGACTAATCACCTATATACAACCTATGAAGATGCTCTGAGGCTTAACAAAGAGGCGGCTAAAAAATTAGAAATATATTTAAAAGATTATGTTTCTCTTAAAAAGAGTATACATAGAAAATTTAGTAAAAGAAAAACTTTACGGTATGAGGAAAAATGACTGATAGCAAGTCATCCGAGCACACCCTTTCAGGGTCGAACGCGCCGACGCAAGCGATTCAATTCAAATAATACCTTAGGCATTTTGGAATGCAAACATTTGCGTATAGTCATAGCAAAGATTTGCTAACAAGCATCAAGTCTATCAATGGCCTAACACATCAATGCTATTGCGAATTTTTGGAACCCGGCGCAACGACATTTTTCGCTGTTTTGAAGGAGCATGAATAGCATTTTAACAGCGACCCAAAGGTGACCCCAAAGCCTTAATCAAACCAATTGAAACAATGGACTAGAGACGATATGGATTGGTTGTCCAGAACAGACCATAAAATAAGTTTAGTCTTTGCCCGCGCGCCGCTGTATCCAAAAACCGTTTGTTGTATAAGGCGCGCCGTTGTGTAAAATGCACCCATGAAAATTATTACCTGGAATGTGAATGGCATTCGCGCCGTAGAGCGCAAAGGCGAGATTCAAAATTTGCTGGCCGAGCAAAAACCCGATGTGCTGATGATTCAGGAAATCAAGGGAAGCGCTGATCAGTTCAGCGCGTTTTTAACTGACAATGATGATTACCGGCAGCACTACAGCAGTGCCGAGAAAAAGGGTTATGCGGGCAGCGCGCTTTGGGTCAAAGAGTCGGTATTTAAAAAACTCAATAATGCCAAGTTCAAAACCCGAATTCCGAATGCGCCCAATGCGGATGAAGGCCGGCTTTCTCACTTGAGTTTTACGCTTGAACGACATGAAGAAGGACGCGAGGAAGGAGAACAACAATGGGACCTGTTATCTATTTACTTCCCCAATGGCGGCAAAAGCGAACAGGCCTGGGCTGAAAAGCTCGAATTTTTTGATAGTGTTCACGACTATATGAATGTATTGCGCGCACAAGGCAGCATCGTGCTGGTTGGCGGCGATATGAATGTGGCGCACACCGAAATTGACCTTGCGCGGCCCAAAGAGAACGAGGGCAAGATCGGGTTTCATCCCAAGGAACGAGCGTGGATGGATCGGCTGGTCGCGGATGGCTGGGTTGATGTATGGCGGCAACGCAACCCCGGCGTCACCGACGTTTATTCCTGGTGGCATATGATAAGCCACGGCCGCGAACGCAATGTCGGCTGGCGCATCGATTATTTTCTGATCGACCAGGCGCAATTGCAGCGCATAAAAAATGTCGAATATTTGCATGATCAAATGGGCTCTGATCATTGCCCTTTATCGTTGTCTCTTGACTAATAATGTTATGTATAAAAAGAGGCATAGAAAATAAATGACAATTAGAGAAGAATTTGAAAATCAGATCAAGGAGTTTGTTGACGGGCTACAAAAACACATCAGTACCGATGATGGTCAATGGACTGTCAAAGGATTTATAGATGTGTTTCAGAATATCTATACGATTTCTTCTGATACTAAGATTGTTTCTAAAATTCTTGAAATTCATCTATTTCCAAAAGTCATGGAATTTGCGAAGCAATATGGTTATAAAATTGTCCTTGCTGAACATCAAAACTACTATCCAGATATTTCATTGGTAAAGACTGATGACGAAAATATTAAATTTGCTGTTGATTTCAAAACAACATATAGAGATCCAAAGAAACCATTTATATGCAACGGTTTTACACTTGGATCTCATGGAAAATATTTTGAAGACAGAACAAGCACAAAAAATATTCAATTTCCGTATGGCTCATACACTGGACATTTTTGTTTAGGGATTATTTATAACCGTATTGATGGTTCTACTATTGACGAAACTAGAAGCCATACAATTGGTGAGCTTCATTCTATTGCATCGGTTGTGAGAGATTTTCAATTTTTTGTGGCTGAAAAATGGAGAATCGCTAGTGATAAAAGTGGTAGCGGTAATACTGCAAATATAGGTAGCATCAATAATATCAACGACATAATTAACGAAAATGGTATGTTTTCAAAATTGGGGGAATCGTGGTTTGATGACTATTGGATGAATTACAATAAAATCACTATTCCTGACGGAAAAGGAGGTACTAATAAAATAACCGCACTAAAAGACTTTGTTGAATACCGTAAAGGGGATATTTCACAAATTGTACCAAAACATACCCGAGCACTAAATAAGGGTAAAAAATGAAGGTAAACGTACCACCAATTAAATCACAAGGAATAAAGACAAAACTTGTTCCTTGGATTGATAGTATTGTGCCACATGAATTTAATGGGAAATGGATAGAGCCTTTTATGGGTACTGGGGTTGTTGCTTTCAATCTTGCGCCTAAACATGCTCTTTTATGTGATACCAACCCACACTTAGTTAATTTCTATCAAGCAATTTCTAATAGAGAGATAACACCAGAAATTGTAAAGCAATATTTGGAAAAAGAAGGTTCTAGCTTATTAGAAAAGGGTGAAATCCATTATTATGAAATAAGGGATAGATTCAATGAAAAGCACATGCCTTTAGATTTCCTTTTTCTCAATAGAGCGGGATTTAATGGAATGATTCGGTTTAATCGAAAAGGTGGGTTTAATACTCCTTTTTGCAAAAAGCCACAACGTTTTGCTCAATCTTATGTTACTAAAATTGTAAACCAAGTCTCCCATATTTATCGCTTGTTTCAAGCAAAGGAATTTTCGTTTAAGTGTCAGTCTTTTGAAGAAACGATTACCAGTGGAAATCCAGGGGATATTATTTACTGTGACCCCCCTTATATTGATAGACATGCAAATTATTACAATGGTTGGGATGGTGCGCATGAAAAAACGCTATATAGAGTTCTGTCAAACAGCCCAAGCAAATTTATTCTTTCTACTTGGCATCATAATGACTATAGGAAAAATGAGTACATTGATTCATTGTGGGAAGAATTTAATATCTTAACGCGAGAGCACTTTTATCACGTTGGTGGTAGCGAGAAAAATCGTAATCCTATAGTAGAAGCTATTATAACTAATTACGACATATCAATTTATGAATACAAACAACCAAAAAAACCAGAGCAGTTAATGTTGCTGGAGGTTCAAGCAACATAATGTATAACAATCACATGCACTCTGATGCCAAAAAGCACCACTCGCCCAAAATGAACGCCCATGTCGAACGCTTCAACCGCGCCCTCCAAGAGCAGTTTGTCGATTACCACGAGGATCAACTGTTCCATGACTTGGCCGGCTTTAACCGCAAACTGGCCGCTTGGCTACTCGACTACAACACCGTCCTGCCACATCCATAGCCTCGGCTTGCAATCTCCTGTAAACTTCCTCATTCAATATCAACCCGAGTGCCAAAAGTGGTGGACTTATACATAGTTTGGATTTAATGACACCGATGGCGTATTATCGGCAACTCACCTTGGCGACCTGATTTTGTCTCATAATTCTCATAATGTGGTGAACCCGGACATTTCCTTGCATAAGCGTACGTATTATCATACATTCAGGCAAGGAGATTACAAAAATGACAATTCTTAACGCAACAGAAGCAAGAGCCAAACTGTATAATCTAATTGATGAAACATCAGAAACACACAAGCCTATCGTAATTACAGGAAAGAGGCATAATGCTGTTTTAGTTTCTGAAGAAGATTGGAACTCCATATCAGAAACACTCCATTTATTGTCAATGCCTGGAATGCGTGAATCTATTCTGGCCGGAATGAAAGAACCAGTTTCGGAATGTCATAAGGAGTTGGATTGGTGACTTGGCAAATTGTTTATACCAAACAAGCACAGAAAGATGCCAGGAGGATAGCAGAAGCCGGACTAAAGAAAAAAACACAGAAATTACTTGATATTATAAGAATAAATCCATTTCAAAGTCCTCCGCCATATGAAAAGCTTGTTGGTGATCTTGTTGGGGCATATTCTCGTCGAATCAATATTCAACATCGATTGGTGTATCAAGTGTTTAAGGATGAAAAGGTTGTAAAGGTTCTTCAGCTACGGACACATTATGAATAAAACATAACAATGCAAATCAACACGGACTACCAAAAGCACCGCTCGTCCCTCGCTCTGCTTTTTGCTACCGATGATTTGCGGCATTATCCTCCAATATGAAAGCAAACTGGAACTATCCCACCGCTATGCGCGTCGGCGTTGGCCGTATTGCGGAAATCGCCGAGGTCTGTGCGTTATACAAAATAACCGCGCCGCTATTGGTGACTGATCCGGGGGTGGCGGCGTTGCCGATGGTGCAGAATGTGGTTGATATTTGTACGGAAGCCGGATTAGGCATTCAGGTATTTAGTGATGTCAAATCCAATCCAACCGGCGCGAACGTGGAGCATGGCATTGCGGTTTACAAAAAAGGAAAACACGACGGCGTCATTGCCTTCGGCGGCGGCAGTGCCCTGGACGCGGGCAAGGCGGTCGCCGTTGCCGTGGATCAGCCATGCTCAATGTGGGATTTAGAGGATATCGGCGACAACTGGCGGCGCGCCGACGCCAGCAAAATCCCGCCTATCATTGCCGTCCCGACCACGGCGGGCACCGGCTCTGAAGTGGGCCGCGCCTCGGTTATTGTCAATCAACAGCAACATCGGAAAGTCATCATTTTTCATCCGCGCATGTCCCCGGACTGCGTTATCCTCGATCCCGAACTTACGCTTGGGCTGCCCGCGCAACTCACTGCGGCAACCGGAATGGATGCGTTATCCCACAGCCTGGAAGCGTTTTGCTCGCCGCTTTTTCATCCCATGGCAGAAGGCATTGCCATCGAAGGCATCCGGCTGGTAAAGGAATATTTGCCCACCGCAGTTGCAAACGGCGGTGATATCGCCGCACGAACTCAAATGCTGGTGGCCTCTTCCATGGGCGCCACTGCGTTCCAGAAAGGGCTTGGTGCGATGCACGCCTTGTCGCATCCGCTCGGCGCACTCTATGACGCTCACCATGGAACATTGAATGCGGTTTTAATGCCCTATGTGCTGATGGCAAACCGAGATGCCATCGAGCGGCCGATCACCCGGCTTGGTCGTTACCTCGACATCGGATCTGGTTTTGAGCCTTTTCTTGATTGGGTGCTTGAGTTACGGGAAAGCATCAACATCCCCAATACACTACAGGACATCGGTATCGATGATAACCGACTCGATGAGATCGGGGAAATGGCGGTGGCGGATCCCTCGGCGGCCACCAATCCGATTGACCACGATGCCGACAGTTACGCCAAAATTGCCGCTAACGCAGTGCACGGCAGATTATAAATCCGCTTGTAGGGTGGCGCTGTTTCAGGTGGTGGCGCGCCGCGCGCCATACAGAAAATAGGTCAGGGCAAATACAGCGGCGGTCCAGTAAATCGGCACAAGCAGCGTTTCGCTACCCGGCAATTGATAGGTGGTAAAACCAAATACGCCGAAGACCAGCGCGATGCTGATTTGAGAATAATAGCTTTTCAAAACCAGATAATCGTGCGATAGAGTGAGCTTGGCCAGGTCATAAAATCGTTTATTCATGGCCAGTCGAAAAAATGAAGTGCAAAATGTAATCACCACCAAAAACAGATATAAAATCTCCAGCGAAAGCCGGTCGTGGGCGACTGCTCGCAACACCCAGGACAACACATACAATCCGACCGCTAACGTATATACCCGCTTGCGTCCTAATCGGTCTATGACATTTTTTAACAAGTAGAACAAAACGCCGAAGATTGCCGCCAGGGACAACACCATTACGCCCAGTTTGCTAAAACTTTCCTGCGCTAAAAGAAACAGGGTAATCAACCAAAAGAAACTTTCTGCGTACAAAAAGAATCCGTCCACAACAAAAATAAACTTTGAGTTTTCTTGATCCTTAAAATTAAAGACCTCTTTCAGTTTCAGGCTTTTGTGCAGAGAAAGTGTTTTTGGATAGCGCGGTTTGGTCCGTGTAACGACAAAAAAACCAATCAGCGCGATAACTGCCGATACCCATAACAGGTAAATAAAGTTTGTTTTCTCCAGCAGAAATCCGCCTATTAATATCCCCGCTTGCAACAACACGCCGACAAATATCTGAAAATTTCCGTAACGCCGGCCGGATGATTCAAGGTCAATCAAATCAAAGAACAAAGCGCGTTGAGTGGTCCAGAAAAAACTGTTATAAACGCCATAGGTTACCCCTAAAGTCAACAAAACCGGTCGGTCCATTTCCAGAATATGGACATTAAACAAAAGCAGAATTTCCAGTATCAAGGATATTCCGATCAGTGCCGACAGGTTGATTTTCAGCCGTAGCCGGTCCCATATCCAAAGACCAAGACAAAACCCTAACCCGGCCAGGGAAATAAACAACGATACATCGCCGACGCTAAACCCTTGTTTCCACGCATAGACGGGAATATAGAACGGAAATATGCCGATTAGCAGCGCGTGAACACCTAAATACTGATAGAAGGTTCTACTATTAGGCAGCATTCAAAAGATATCCTTGTCGGAAATGTCCAATTCGTCCAGTTCCGCCAAAGAGGCACTAAAATCTTCGACTTCTCCATATCTCGGATAATAATGCATGTTCAGATAAGGTCTTGAATTCACTTCGATAAAAATACATTTTTGTCGTTTATGGCTGGTCTCGATGCCTTGTTCGAAAATAACATCAATGCCCAGCACATTGGCGCCAAACATTTTCACCACCGCCATGAACAGCGTTTTATTGTCTTCGGCAATGGTGTTTTGATCAATGGTTTCAACCACCCCGCCGGGCGCTAGCGCGACGCGATGGAACAGCTCCACCTGTTTTCCCTGCGCCGGAACGGAATCCAGAGTCAGCGCTTGTTTTTTCAGATGCTTGATCACCGACGCGCTTTTTGCAATCGGGAAAATTGTTGGGTGCAGTTCCATTTTTGCCCGCATCTTATTTTCATCATCAATCAGCGTGGCGATTGAATCCTTGCCATTGCCGGTGACAAAGGGCGGATAACGACGGATTACCGACACCAATCCATGATCGGTGGCTAACACCCGGTAATTTGCGCCTTTTAAATATTGTTCAATAACCGTAACCGGCCACCATGCCTTCGCCCAAAAAATCGCTTTGCACAATTCGCCATGGCGGTCGATCGGAAAATAACTGCCGCGCGAATAGCCGCTGACATTGGGCTTGACCACCACCGGAAAACCGTGTTGCTTGGCGAATTGATAGGCGCGCCAGGGCCAGAAAAAAACCAGTCCGCGGGCATGCGGCACCCCGTTTTTGGCGAATGTCGCCCGACTCTGCGCTTTCGAGCGGCAGCCGCGTCTGCTCTGCAAGGAATTATAGTTGCTGCAGCCGTGCATATAACGCGCGCTAATCCAGGCGTAAATTAGCGCCTTTAATCGCCTCATAGTCGTTCTCGCATCCAATTCAACAACGGGTTTTGGCGGTTGTATAGCATAATTTTTGTGAACACCGGTTTTTCTGGCAGGCTCTGGTCTCGATATTTCGTGATTCTCGCCAGGGCTGACATGTAACGCCGAATCATTTGCCATCGTTCGCGATTGCTGTATTTTGGGTCAAGCATGTTAATCGGCATCGGCGCAAACAAGTTCACTTCAATCACATGAAATTTGCCGGCCAGCATTTGCTCGATGGAATCGGCCCGCAGGCTTGCCCGGGAAATGCCGAAGCGCCCAATTTGCCCGAGCAGTTTCCAGAGCGCTTGCTTCTGCGGTTCTGAAAAGTTGTCGGTGATTTCACGGTAGGCCGTGTCTGGATTGTATATGCTGTTAACCGGATTGACTTCGCGGGCATTGATGACTTCGGTGATGGTCAATTCGGCGTAACGATTTTTGTCCGCATGGTGCAATATGGAAAATATTTCAAACTCGCGTTGTTCCGCGGCGCCCGGCTGGATTAACCATCGGACCTGAGCGTTGCCGCGAGTTTTGCCACGATTTTTTGTGGCGCAGGCAGTTTGCCGAATCTTCGCCAGCGCCGCGGCGTCGTCCGCCCTGAATACGCCGCGGGCGTTCTGCCCCCACTCCGGCTTGACAAATACCGGGTAGCGTTCGGGTTGGCAAGCGCCGTCATCATGTTGCCGCTGTAAATGGTCCTGATGCAAATAGTTATGCCGCAACCGCCATTTTTGCGGAATCAGCCGATCCATTTCCTTTTTGGAAAAAATGCCATGTTTCGCATTAAAGCAGGGCGAATTCAACTGAAAGTATTTACAGGGCTTGGTGCGAATTCTGATGCAATTTAGAATATAAGCGGCCACCTGCAGGGCGGTGATTTTCATAGGCTGCCAAGCGCGCCGGTCTGACGCTGGTTACGCAAGTTGATTCGGGCTTGAGGTCACGCTGGTTTTATCTCGAACACGGTAATTTCATTTAACGATCCCAAGCGCATGCATGGCCCCCAGGTTCCGCTGCCGGCAGAAACATAGAGATGAGAATCCCCCTGCCGATACAGGCCTGTGATCCGATTGTACTGTTGTTTAACCATAAGATTAAACGGAAATATCTGGCCGTTGTGGGTATGCCCGGATAACATCAAGTCAATGCCGTGCTCAATCGCCGACTCCCATCCGAGCGGGCGATGGTACAACAGGATGCTGAATTTATCCGGATCCTTGTCAATGCTCGGCAGGTGCTGCGCCACCTGATCTTTATGGTCGGCGTCATCAATGCCCAAAAACACCAACTGTTCGCGCACCGCCGATTCCTGCCTGAGCGTTATCATCCCGAGCCGCTCGGCCAGGGCAATGATTTTCGGCAGACCGACATAACGCTCGTGATTGCCGATGACAAAAAATGTCGGCGCATTGATGTGCTTGATCGACTCAAGCGCATCATAGTCCACGGTGCTGCTGTCTATCAGGTCGCCAGTCACCACCACATAATCCGCGTCCAGGGCGTTTAGCCGCGCCACGATTCTGCGCATGAAACCGCCCTGGCGCGAGCCGATGTGGACGTCGCTGATTTGCGCCACGCGGTAACTGCGGCTGACCTTGCGGCTGAATATTTGCAGTCGCTTTACCGACAGATGATGCGCCAGCAAGATGGAAAACAAGACGACCAGCGCGCCAGCCACGAGCACGCCCTGCGCAACCAGCGCATCCGCTAGCGGCAGAATCAGCCTGAGCCCTTCGGCTAACAACGTCAGCACGGCGAACACAAAGCTGATGCCCATCCAGTGCACTACCGGATATCGAATTTTCATTTTCGGGCCGTGAAACGAATACAGCATGGCGGCCACGCTGAACGCCCAGATTAACAGGGCATGATAAAGGTTGAGGCCGGGTCCTGCGCCATACCAATGGCTGAGCCGAATGACCGGATAGGCAAACACGAACAAGCACGCCGGCAGCAAGAAGATATAAAATCGCAACATGATATACAACCGCGACATGATATAAAAAAGCGACCGGGCTTTCGAAATATGCGCAGTCACCTGCCGCGTTGGGTCGGATGAAGCAATTCGGATATTTTGGGCTGCAGAAACCACACGCCAACAAACCCGAACCAAAATCCCATGAACGCCAGGTAATAATCGATAAAGGCGGATTGTTCGTTGTTTCGCAGTGTGGTAAATTGCTTGGCGGTGTACCAGATGCAATAACCGAAAGCGAACAGCGCGGCGAAATGAATCAACATCAACCCCTGCGGCGGCTGCTGTATTTCCCCGCGAGACATCGGCGCTAACCCCCAAAATACCATGATCGGCAAATAGATAAATGGAACGATAGTTGCCAATTGAAAATATAACAACGGAATTTTGAACTGCGCAGCGAGTTTATCGTTGGCGGCGCTGCCGACGCTGTATAGCCAGCCCAGCGTCACCAGCATGAAGTACAGCAGTAAAAACCCCCAGTCCATCGGGTTATGGCCAAACCCGGTGAGTTTATACACCGCATAGGGCGTGACCATCAGCAAGCACAATTGCCAATGCCTGGCTTGCAAAAAATAGGTTTTAATCATGATATTCATTTTCTATGGCTGCGCTAAATGTAGACCAAGCGCGCCCATAAAACCAGACCAAAATGGCGATTCGGTCAGTGATTAGACTATAATCGCGAGTGATAATGCCCTAGTGATAATACTGGAGAAATCAAACTGAAGACAACACCGAAATTGCGCAAAACCAAGGTCATCGCCACTATCGGCCCGGCCTGCGATAACGTCGATACCCTAAAGGCGATGATTGGCGCGGGCATGAATGTCGCTCGCTTGAACATGTCGCATGGCGATGTCAAAGCGCACACCGCAACCCTGCAACGGGTGCGTCAGGCGGCGCATGAGGCGGAGCGCGTCATCGCCATCATGGTCGACACCCGCGGTCGCGAAATCCGCACCGGCACCTTGAAATCCGCCTTAAAATCGGACGGCGTGCTGCTGCAGCGCAATCAGAAATTTTCGCTTTATGCGGATGGCCGAAAAGGGGATGAGCGCGGCGTTTCGGTTTCTTATGCAAACTTATATCGCCATACCAAGCCGGATGATCGAATTCTGGTGAACGATGGTCAAATTGAGCTTATCGTGACCAAAGTAGCGGGCTCAATCATTGAATGTCGGGTTGAATGCGGCGGCGTTCTGCGCAACACCAAAGGCGTTAATCTGCCCGACAATAAAACGGCGTTCGACGATATCCCTTCCAATGACGCCCGGGAAATTGATTTTGCAGTGTCCAACGAAGTGCAATACATCGCCGCCTCTTTTATTCGCAATGCCAGCGAAGTGGTGGCGTTACGCGACCAAATAAAAAGCCGCGGCGCGGACATTCCCATCATCGCGAAAATCGAAAACCGCGAGGGCGTGGAAAACTTAACCGCCATCATCGACGCCGCCAACGGCATCATGGTGGCGCGCGGCGACCTCGGCGTGGAACTGGAAATGGGGCAAGGCCCTACCATTCAAAAGCAAATCATCCGCGCCACGGTCTCGCAGGGCAAACCGGTCATTACCGCCACGCAAATGCTGGACTCCATGGAGCGCAATCCCAGACCGACCCGCGCCGAGGTCAGCGACGTTGCCAATGCGATTTTTGACGGCACTTCCGCGGTCATGCTATCGGGAGAAACCGCGGTCGGCCGCCGGCCGGTGGAGACGGTGCAGACCATGGTGCGGCTGGCCATGGAAGCCGAAGCCGGGCTGCGCCAGTATGGCTATCTGCAGCAAATCGAACCCAACCCGTCCAATGAAGTCACCGAGGCGGTCGCCCAGGCGTCGATAGCCATGGCCAATCATTTGAACGCGGCGGCGATCATCGCCTTGACCGAAACCGGATTCACGTCGCGGCTTATTTCCAAATATCGCCCATACTGTCCGATTCTCGCGATCACCACTTCCAAGCCAGTGGTCGCCCAACTGTCGATGAACTGGGGGGTATTGGCGATGCACTATGACGGCGATGGCTCGGACGAGGAAAAGATCACGTTCGCGATATCCAAAGCCAAGGCGCTCGGCTATGTCAAGGACAACGACGTGCTGATCCTGACCGCCGGCAACTCGCGGCAGGCCGGCAGCACCGACTTGATCAGAGTGCTGTCGGTGAAATGACTTGGCGGTGACGGTCACGCTGGCGGCGGCTAAACTGAAGCCGCAGCACATCGCCGCCAAGCGTCGAGGAATAATTATAGGTGGCGAGTAAGGCGGAAGATATGATTACGTGGTGGAGTACGGTCACCCGATATTTTGATGCCTGATACGATGGCACAAATCAACAATATATCAAAACTTGTTTAAACCTATGGCATACGACAAAGCCTATTATAGAAACCTGATTGACGCGTTTCGACCTGATCAACCAAAAGCCGTGGTGATTGCTGAATCGCCGCCAGCAAGCGGAAAGTTTTTCTATGACTCGCAAGGGGCGGCGGATGAGACATTGTTTGCAACATTGATGCGAGCATTTATGCGGCGCGAATATGACACCAAGCAAGCGGGACTTTGGGATTTTCAGCAGGCCGGTTATTTATTGCTTGATGCGACCTATACGCCGGTCAATCAGCTGCCACCCGAGAGGAAAGACGAAATCATAATTCGCGACCTCCCCCTGTTGCTATCTGACTTTGAATATTATGGCGTGAGTAAAGAAACGCCGATTATTTTGATGAAGAAAGGCACTGTTTGTAGATTGCTAGAGCCGAAGTTGAAAAACAATGGTTATAACATCGTAGGCTGCGTTGGTTTCCCACGGTATAAAACTGAACCTTATTACCATAAGGTTGAGAAAGAAATACAGGCAATTCGTAAACGAGAAAATTTATTGCCCACAAGGAACAAGGAATTAGAAAACGAGGTTCGTCAGTTTCTGGATGATGCCAATCCTGTTATTGCAAAATTTTTAAGTGAAGCCTTGCCGGAAATCGAAAAGGATTGGTGGCAAAAATGCGTGCTTGAAAGTGTGAGCGCGGATGCAACAAGAAACATTAAAGATGGCGGGCATACCACTCTTGAAGATCTGGATTTGAGCGCGTTACTACAAGTGTTATTGCATAACTGGAAACGCATCGCCAGAAAAAGAAGTCTGCATCGCCAAGATCAAGGCTATATTGAAGTCCTTAAAGGTGTCAGAAACCGTTGGTCGCATTTGTCCAGCATAGGGACCGAAATATGAAAACATAAACCCCGATTTATACGCGCTGAGACAAGTATTAAAGATGGTGGGTGCGCATCCTGCGTTGCTCTCAAAAATAGTCAACTGCAAAAACAAATTCGAGTATGACAATTTTTAAATCGCGTTGTCTTAACGCCGCTGCTTGACCGGTATACCGTCATCGTCACCACCGCCACACCGTCGCCGCGCTCGCCATGCCATTTCGCCGTTTTTGCCATGGCTGGCAGGGCAGATTTTTGTTCCAGACAAAATCTGCCCTTCCGCCGTTCCTGGCGGTCGTATGCCGCGGGCGCATGGATGCGCAGGAGCGACCACCACAGGTGAAGACACATTAAATATGTGACGACGGCGACATTATGGTTTTGTGTCCCGCTACGCGGGACGAATGTTTTACTGGATTCCAACTTTCGTTGGAATGACGGGCTAGGGGGCGACGGCGGTGGCGATGAAAGTGGCGACGGTCACTGTGACCGCGAAATTGAGCGCAGGATTTTCGGCGTTAGGCGCGGCGCACCACAACAAGTGCAGATTTTTGCGCGTATCGTCCTTGATACGCGCTCCTGCGGGGCTTGCGCGAAAAATCGCTCCTGGCGATTTTTTGTTCCAGACAATATTGCCACGGATGGCATGGTCGATACTCGTTCCATACGGTATCGACACTTCCGCCATCCCTGGCGGTCGTATGCCGCGGGCGCGGGACGTGCAGGAGCGACCACCACATGGTGAAAACACAAATATGTGACGACGGCGACATTATGGTTTTGTGTCCCGCTACGCGGGACGAATAAATGACTGGATTCCAACTTTCGTTGGAATGACGGGCTAGGGGCGGCGGTGGCGGTCACGGTGACCGCGAAGCAGTCGTGTCACGGGGAAAAAGCAAGCGTCGTCGCGCCGCCGCCACACCGCCGGCGCCGCCACCGTCACGCCGGCGCGCCGTCATCGCTTTGCAAATGCACCGTGGTGGTTGGGAACGCGCATTCGGCGTTATTGTCCTCGATGATTTTGAGAATATGCAACAGGATTTCCTGTTTTATTCGGTAAAATTCCACGCCGGTTTGCGTCTTGGTGAAGCAATACACAAAGAAGTCCAATGACGACGCTGCGAAAGTGGTGAAATTCACCATAATGGTTCGCTCCTGGTCTATCTCGGCATGGGCTTTCAAATACGCGGTGACCTGAGCGACGATGTTTTCCATGGTGCCCGCGTCTTCATAACGGATGCCGATGGTTTCATAGATTCGGCGGTTGGACATGCGCGATGGGTTTTCGATGGCAATGGTGGCGAACACCGAGTTGGGGACATACAGCGGGCGGCTATCGAATTTTCTGATGCGGGTCACGCGCCAGCCGATCTGCTCGACGCTGCCCTCTATATCCCGGTCCGGGGAGCTAATCCACTCGCCTTCCGAGAACGGTCGGTCCAGATAAATAATAAACCCGCCAAAAAAATTCGAGAGCAGGTCTTTTGCGGCAAAGCCAATGGCAATGCCGCCGACGCCGCCGAATGTGAGCACGCCGGCGATACTGAAACCCAGCGTTTGCATGGCCACCAGAAATGCGACTATGACTACAATTAGCCGCGAGACCTTGCCGATAACATCCACCGCCGCTTTGTCGATATGCTCCCCGGCTGCTGTTTTCTTGGCAATGACATTGCTTTGCGCGCGCTTGATGAAACGAATCAGAAACCAGGCAATCGCGACAATGATGCCCAGATCCCGAGCCGGGCTGATCATTTTCGCGAAGGCTGCATCCACGTTAACCAGCGCCAGATCCACGGCAATACTCAGCCCCACCACCCACAGCAAAACGCGCAGCGGCGCGCCCAGCGATTGCGCGAAGGCATCGTCCCACAAGGTCGCCGAACGACGGGAATACTGCGTCAGCCTCGAAACCACAACCCGGCTCAGCAAACTGGCCATCAAGGTGGCGAGCAATACGAGAAGGGCATATACCTGGCCGATGTTGTCGCCAAAGGATGAAATAAATTGGTCGAGTAGATTCATTGCGGTCTGTCAATTCATGCGCGGGTTCAGTGCCTATGGTTTTGATGCCATGTCGGCCATCGTTGTGTTGTCAACACCGACAACTATCCCGCTAATGATACCATGACTCGCTGATGTGAAATACCCGCTGTCCGGGTTCACCGCATATTAGACAAAATCAGGTGGCCGGAAGTGAGGCTTCAGCCTCGCTAAGCCATTGCAGATTGCGGGACTGCGGTCATATGATTGGATACGCAGGCTTTATTTTTATCCTCTTATTCGTCTCATTTGTGTCTGAGCCCGGACACCTGCTACATTAATAATGCCGCCATTATAAAGGCACCGCGCGTGTCTCACTGGATGATCGGGTCAAGCCCGACAATGACGGGAAAAGAACCGCCAAAACCCGTCCCTGCAACGCGGCGGCGACCATGACTAACGATGTCTGCTAAAATCCGCTATCGGTTTTATCGTCTTTCCCATCAAAAAATTTCAAACGGTTGACTTTGCATGAGCAAGAATCGCTCGGCTGAAAAAACAAAACGGCTATTTGCCAACGCGGTTGAAAAACTGCAGCGCGGCGATGCCGCGGGCGCGGTCAGGAGTTTCGAAAAACTGGTCAAGGCGATTCCCGACAGCGCCGTGGCTTGGTATAACCTGGGGCTGAGTTGCCAACATTCGGGCCGCCATTCATCAGCCGCGGGCGCGTATTTGCGGGCGATTCGCCTGCAGCCCGACAACGCCGACGCCGTGGTCAATCTCGGCTTGTCGCAAAAGGCGATGGAGCAAGCGGACGCGGCTATGCAAAGCGCCGAAGCCGCGCTCAGGATCGCGCCCGACCATGCGCGCGCGCTGAACCTCGCGGGCACGCTTCACGCCGAGAAAAATGAGCATGAAGCGGCCGGCGACGCGTTCCGCCGCGCCCTGAAAATCGAGCCGGACAACGGCGATGCGCGGCATAATCTGGCCAATTCCATGATGCAATGCGGCGACGCGCAAGCTGCCCTGGAGATCGCCCGGCCGTTGCTGGAACAGGGCAGTCCGCAAAAGCGTGATCGCTTGCTGCAGGGACAAATTTTGCTGGATCTCAAACGCTATGGCGAGGCCGCCGAGGCGGTGAGCGCGCTGAAAGCGGCATTCGGCAAAGACCACGAGGTGATGCTGCTGGAGATGTCGCTCAACGAGATGGTCAAGGATTACTTCGGCGTGATCGAGGTCGCCCGCGAGTTGCTGGCGATGACGCCAGCCAAAACGATGACTAAGACGGCCGCCAAAACGATAGCCAAGACGATCGACACGGCGCGCGTGTGGAACGCATTAGGCAGCGCGTATTTTCAACTTGACAGCGTTGGCAAGGCCGCGGACTGCTACCAAAAAGCCATCCGCCTCGCCCCCGACCATGCCGAATACCAGAACAATCGCGGACTGGCGCATTCCTCCCGCGGCGAAAAATCGTCCGCCGAACGATGCTACCGCCGCGCCATAGCATTGAATCCAGGTTACGCCGAAACCTACCGCAACTTGGTGGCGATGAAAAAGTTTTCATCCCTGGACGACCGCGACGCGCAAGCCATAGAACGCCAGTGGCAAGCCGATGATTTAGATGACTTCACCCGCACCAAACTCGCGTTCGCGCTGGGCAAGGTGTATGACGATGTCGGCGAATACGCGCGCGCGTTCGCCACCTACGCGGTTGGCAACCGGTTGAAATTCGCCGAGTCGCGCCTTGACTTCGACCGCTATTTCGCGCACATCGACGGCGTGCCGGAAGTCTTCACCGAGCGGCCAGCGCGCGTCAGCGAAGCCGCCTTTGAGCACAATCCCATATTTATTCTCGGCATGCCGCGCAGCGGCACCACGCTGGTCGAGCAGATTATATCCCGCCATCCGCAGGTAAGCGGCTGCGGCGAGTTGCCGTGCATCGAGAAAACCATCGCCCGCCTGGAAAAGCGCGCCGAGCCGATGCGCGTCTATCCGCGCGATTTCCTGCAAGTCGATGGCGCGGCGCTGGGCGCGGAAGCGCAGCACTATCTTTCCTGGGTGTTGCGTTTGCACGACCTGCGTACGCCCTTTTTCACCGACAAGATGCCGTTTAACTTCGTCCATCTGTGGTTGATTAAGGCGCTGTTTCCCGATGCCGCCATCGTCCATTGCCACCGCCATCCGCTGGATGTGATCACCTCCAACTACTTTCAGTTATACGCCTCCGACATCAGTTTTGTGTATGACCTGAAAGTGCTGGCGCGCTATTATGTGCGCTATCACCGCTTGATGCGCCACTGGCGCCGGGTGTTCGCCGATGACATTCACACCGTTCAATACGAGACCCTGGTCGGCGACCAGGAAGCCGAAACCCGCAAGCTGATTGCGGCGGTCAAGTTGCCGTGGGATGCGGCTTGCCTTGATCTACAAGCCTCCGACACCGCGGTGCGCACCGCCAGCATCTGGCAAGTCCGGCAAGGCATCTACACCACCTCGCGCGAGCGCTGGCGCAACTATGCAGCCGAACTCGCCCCGGCCATCGAAGTATTGCAGGACGAAGGGGTGTTGGATGGAAAGTGCGGCGAGGCCACCGCATGATGTCAATCGGGCGACAAGCGGATATCCGCGCTCCCGCCACGGCAATGATCCGCCACGCTAACGTGCGGCGAATGGGTGGTTGCCGACCGCCAAGGACGGCGGAAGTGCAGATTTTGTCGGGAACAATTATTTGCCGACCGCCAAGGACGGCGGAAGTGCAGATTTTGCCGGGAACAATTATTTGCCGACCGCCAAGGACGGCGGAAGTGCAGATTTTGCCGGGAGCAATTATTTGCCGACCGCCAAGGACGGCGGAAGTGCAGATTTTGCCGGGAGCAAAAATCTGCCAACGCCACAAAGTCCAGAGCGAGTGCCGACCTCACAGCCGGGTAATGTAGCGGCTTGCGCCGCGAATGTTTCACTGGATTATCGGGTCAAGCCCGATAATGACGACGGAGTGAGAAGAGAAGCGGCGCCTGGCAAACAACCTGGCAATGCGGCGATTATCGTTTAGAGTATTGCGGCCGTTTTCGGGCTTTATGCAAACCGAATTTTTTGCGCTCCACTTCCCTGGAGTCGCGGGTCACGAATCCCGCTTGTCGCAGGCAACCGCGCAGTTCTTCATCGTAATTCAACAGCGCGCGGGTTATACCGAGTCTAATTGCGCCAGCCTGGCCGCTGTTTCCGCCGCCATTTACGTTTACCTTGATATCCACTTTGTCTGACATTTCCACGAGTTCCAGTGGTTGGCGCACAATCATGCGCGCGGTTTCACGACCAAAATAGTATTCAATCGGTTTTTTGTTAATCAGGATGCTGCCTTTGCCGAGTTGCAGGCGAACCCTGGCGGTGGATGACTTGCGACGGCCTGTGCCTTGGTAAGTTTTTTGTGTTTGCGCCATGTTCAATCAAGTGTATTGGGAAGAGTGTATTGGGAAGAGTGTATTGGGCTTAAATTAAATTTCCAGAACTTTGGGTTGCTGGGCCTGGTGATCATGTTGATCGCCCGCGTACACCTTTAACTTGGAAAACATCGCTCGGCCCAACTTGTTGCGCGGCAACATGCCCTTGACCGCGGTTTCAATCACCCGGGCCGGATGTTTTTCGATCATCTCCTTGAACGAGGTTTCCTTGATGCCGCCGGGATAGCCACTGTGGCGATAATATTTTTTAGCGTTAGCCTTATTGCCAGTCAGCGCGACTTTCTCGGCATTGACGACCACGATATAGTCGCCGGTATCCACATGCGGCGTGAATTCCGGTTTGTGTTTTCCTCTAAGCCGATGGGCGATTTCAGCCGCCAATCGGCCAAGAACCTTGTTATTGGCATCGACCACAAACCAATCGCGCTTGACTTTATCAGGATTGGCGGAAAATGTTTTCATTGCTGTGATTGATTGGGCGCAAGGGCGAAATGGAAGCGCATGATAGCGAAGCCGCAGGCGCGATGCAAGCGATTTTTATGCCGACGGGCATGAACTATAGCAGCAACTCCACCCAATGCTGGACCCTGGTGTGGCCATTCATATTCAGATGAACTTGGCAGCCCACATTGGCGGTGCACACGATGTCCGGATTATCGTTATACAATGCGCGCAGTTTGGCTTGACGTAATTGGCTGGAAATTTCCGGCTGAAAAATGGAATAGGTCCCGGCAGAACCACAACATAAATGCGCGTCTTTGACGTTGCACAATGAGTAACCCACCCGTTGCAAAATTTTTTCCACGGTGCCGCTGATTTTTTGGCCCCGCTGTAATAGACCGTGTTGCAAGGTGCAGGGAGCATGGAACGCCACTTTTTGCGAACTGTCCTGCACGCGAAACGCCGGGGCAATTTCTTGGTCCATGCCGTTGCTCATCTCGTTGTCGATGACCTCACAAAGGTCAACCGTTTTCGCGGAAATAGCCTTGGCCTTTTCCAGATAATCGGGTTCGTCCTGGAACAGGTGCGGATACGCCATGATGGTCACGCCGCAGCCACTGGCGGTCATGACAAACCTTTCGACCCCTTGCGCAAGGTAAGGCCACCATTTGTCGATTAGCGCTTCGGCACACTTTTTGGCTCGGTTTTCATTGGTGGTATGCAAATCCAGCGCGCCACAACATCCGGCTCCGGCTGCTTCAATAAGGGTAATGCCAAGTTTGTCCAACACCACCGCTGCGGCCAAATTGGTCATTGGCGATAACGACCCCTGGACGCAACCGGCCAACGCCACCATGGTGCGGCCATGCCGCGGCGCGGGCCAAGCGGGCCGGTGGGTCGCGCGCGATGGCGTGGATGAAATCGGCGCCGCCGCGGGCACTTTGGATTTTAGCGCGGCCGGCAAAATCGGCCGCATCGCCCTGCCAAAACGCAGCAACAGGTCGAAAACCTTGGCGTTTCCAACCACTTTCGCAACCACAATCCGCCTGAGTTGATCGACTAAACTCCGCTGATTGGCCGTGTGCAAGGCAGCGCGCCCAATGGCCAGCAACTTTCCGTACTCCACGCCCGACGGGCAGGTGGTCTCGCAGGCGCGGCAGGTCAGGCAACGATCGAGGTGCAAGGTCATTTGATCATTGGCGGGCTCTCCTTCAAGCAATTGCTTGATCAGATAGATTCGTCCGCGTGGGCCATCGAGCTCGTCGCCCAGCAACTGATAGGTGGGACAGGTCGCATTGCAAAAACCGCAATGCACGCATTTGCGAATAATCGCTTCGGCTTCCTTGCCTTTGGCGGTCTCAGCAAATTCAGGTGCCAGGGAAGTTTGCATGGGAAATTTACATGAGAAATTTACATGACGCGCGCTAATCAAAGGGCGCGATACATTCTGCCGGGATTCAAAATTCCATCCGGGTCGAATTGGGTTTTTAAGCGTTGATGAAGTTTCAAAATCATGTCGGGCAGCGGCGCGAACACCTCGTTTGTTCGATCGCCGTTACGAAAGCGGGTAACATGACCTTGTGCGGATTTCACCGCATCCTCAAATTCCCGCACGTGGTGACTATCACGCTCAGCGCATGAATACCAACGCAATCCTCCGCCCCAATCGATGAGTTGGGGTTTATTCCGGCAAAACATTTTTGTGGCGGGCGCGACCGAGCCCCTGAGCAACGGTGACCGGTCGGCGAAAAACTCATGAGTCTGTTCCCGAATCCCGGCCCAGAACGCCGCGCCGTCGGCATCCACTTCGCCTCCTATATTGTCCGCCGCCGTCGCCACCCCTACTTGACTGCCGGACAGACGAATGCGCGTTTCGCCGTCAAGCCAGGCCGCGGCGGACAGGGGTAGCGGCTTGCTCGCCAACTCGTTCATGAACACGATCGCCGCATCAGCATCGGCATGGCGCAGCACCAGGGTTAATTCTGTTGCCGGTTTTGGCACCGCTTTCAACGAAATCTCCAGCAACACGCCCAAGCAGCCCAGAGAGCCGGTCAGCAATCTCGACACATCAAACCCGGCAACATTCTTGATTACCTGGCCGCCGAATCGCAGCACTTCGCCGCGACCGCTTAGCACCTTAACGCCAAGCACGAAATGATTCACCGGGCCGGAAAAAGGCCGGCTTGGTCCGGATAAACCACTGGCAATGGCGCCGCCCAAGGTTGCGGAATCTGAAAACAGCGGGGGTTCAAAGCCCAGCATTTGGTTGTTTTTTCCAAGCAATTCCATGATTTCCCGCAGCGGCGTGCCGGCGCGGGCGGTGATGACCAACTCGGTCGGGTGATAATCGATAACGCCCGAATGTTGGGCCACGCTGATTGGCTGGCCGATGATTTCACGGCCGTAGAATGTCTTGCTGTTTCCGCCACAAATCGCCAATGGCGTTGATGATTGCCTTGCGGCAAGCACGCGCTGTTGCAACTGCTCCCCTATGTTCATGGACATGGGTCGTGCGGCGGCATTAGAAACGCTCCAAGTGCGCAAACGGCAGTTGGCCGTGGTGGACGTGCATGGCGTTGTGTTCGGCGCATCGAGCCAGGCTGGGAATCGCTTTGCCAGGATTGAGCAGGGATTTGGGATCGAAACAGCGCCGAATTCGATGAAACTGCTCGCGCTCCTGGTCGGAAAACTGAATGCACATCTCGCCGATTTTTTCCACCCCCACGCCGTGTTCGCCGGTAATGGTGCCGCCCACATCAATACAAAGTTGTAATATCTTGCTGCCTAATGCCTCAGTCTTATCAAGTTCTCCCGGAATATTGGCATCGTACAAAATTAACGGATGCAGATTGCCGTCGCCGGCGTGAAACACATTGGCGACGCGCAACTGATACTGTTCAGAAAGGTTGTTTATTTCGGTTAATACATGGCCCAATGATCGTCGTGGAATGGTGCCGTCGATGCAGTAGTAGTCTGGAGATATTCTGCCCATCGCCGCGAAAGCGGCTTTTCTGCCCGACCAAAACAGCGCTCTTTCCGGCTCATCTTTCGCCACTCGAGTATCGATTGCGCCGTTATCCCGAAACAGCGTTTCAACCTGTCGGATTTGCTCATCCACTTCTGGCTCAGTCCCGTCCAACTCGCATAACAACATGGCCTTGGCTTCCACCGGATAGCCCGCGCCGACAAAATCCTCGGCCGCGCGGATCGCCAGGTTATCCATCATTTCAATGCCTGCGGGAATAATGCCGTTGCCGACAATGCCGGCCACGCTATCGCCGGCGTTTTTTACCGAATCGAAAACACCCATGATTACTTTCGCGCATTGGGGAATAGGCAATAGTCTGACCGTGACCTCGACCACGATTCCCAGCATCCCCTCGGAGCCGACCATCAGCGACAGCAAGTCAAATCCGGGACAGTCCATGCAACCTGTGCCATCGCCGCCGATATCGACCAATTCCCCTTCCATGGTCGCCACTTTCACGCCCACGACATTATGCAAGGTCAGACCATATTTCAGGCAATGCACGCCGCCGGCATTCTCCGCCACATTGCCGCCGATGGTACAGGCAATCTGCGACGATGGGTCGGGCGCATAATACAAGCCCAGGCTCTCGACCGCTTCAGAAATGGCCAGGTTGCGGACGCCGGGCTGCAGCGTGGCCATGCGGTTCAGCGCATCCACCGACATTATTTTATTCATCTTGGCTAGGCTAACAACAATGCCGTCCTTATGCGGCAATGCGCCGCCGGATAAACCGGTGCCGGCGCCACGGCTAACCACAGGAATGGCATGTTGCTGGCAAATCGCCAGCACGCCTTGAACCTGAGCAATGGATTGCGGCAACACCACCAGCCGAGGCGGTTGGCGATAAGCGCTCAATCCATCGCTTTCATAGACTCGGAGCGAGGTTTTTTCGGAAATAATCGATTGGGCGGCAACGGCTGGTCGAAATAACTGCACTAACTGGTCAGTATTCATCATCTGCATTATCCTTGATTTGGCGGATTCTGTAACCTATTGTTTCGCTTCAAGCCCGGCATTGGAGTAAGATTATGGAGTAAGATTATGGAGTAAAATTATGGATCGCGGATTCAAT